>SUTL01000033.1 GCA_015062925.1 Methanobrevibacter thaueri | reverse complement strand
CAAAAAACTCAAAAAATCCAAAAAAGTAAACAAAGTCAAAGTAAGCCTTGCAAAAGTCAACGGTAAAATCCTAGTTAAAGCAAAACTCACCTTAAAAGTTAAAGGTAAAAAAGTCGCAACAGCAAAAACCAGTAAAAAAGGAGTTGCAACCTTTAAAGTTAAAAAGAAATCTCTTAAAAAACTTAAACCTGGTAAAGCTGTAGCAACAGTAACCTACGGTAATGATATTTTAACTAAAAAAATTAAAATAGCAAAATAAAAAGGAGAGATTTTTTGGATTTAATAGTTAAAAAAAAGGGGTTTTTATTATGAACACAAATATGAAAAAAATAATACTTCTATCAATACTATTTATATTTATTATTTCAATTAGCTCAATAAGTGCAGCTGATGAAAATAATAATCTAACTGTAAACAGTGCTGATAGTAATATAATAACATCTGACATTGATGTTGAAAAACTAGATTTGTCAAATGATAATAATGTTGTTAATGATAATGAAGCAACATTCACTGATTTGAATAATCTTATTGTTAATAGTAGTGGAAATGTCATAGAATTAACAAAAGATTATAAATATAATTTTGATGATTCGAAAGATGGAATAATAATTTCAAAAAACAATATTGTAATAAATGGTAATGGACATATTATTGATGGAGATAAACAAAGTAAAATCTTTACAATTACCGGAAATAATGTAATATTAAACAATATAATATTTAAAAATGCTGCAATAGATAATACATATACCATTCATAATGATGATATAAATTATGTTTTAGAAGGTGCAGCTATAACATGGAATGGTGCAAATGGTAAATTGTTAAATTCACAAATTAACGATAATACAGCATATGTTAAAACTGTACTTGCACCAGATTATTATGAAGGAGTAATTAGTATTAATTGTGCTGCAGGAGTTTTCTGGAGAGGAGCCAATGGTTTAATTAATAACACCAGTTTTTCCAATAATATAATGAATTCAGAAGGAGATTTTATTACTACTGCAGGAGCAGTTCAATGGGTTGGTGCTAATGGTATAATCGAAAAATCCACTTTTACTAGTAATGCTGCTCCAGAAAATGGAGCTATATTATTTAAAGGAGAAGATGGAACAATTAGCCGATCTGATTTTATTAACAATTTTGCAGAATTAGTTAGTGCTGCAATTCATACAACAGGAAACAATATGCAAATATTGGATTCAAATTTTAAAGGAAATAATATATTTAACACCCTAGAAAGTATAACAGTAGTTAATGAAATAGGCGGAGCTGCAATTCATTTAAGTAGTGAGAATAGTATAATTTCAAATTGTAGTTTTATCAGCAACAGTGCTGGAATCTCACGTTCCTCAACTGGTGGTGCAGTAAGAATATATGGAACTCATAATATTCTCACTGATTCAACTTTTATTAATAATACCGGTTCACAAGGTGGAGGTCTTTGCATATATGGTAATTATAATCAGATATTTAATTCCATTTTCATAAATAACACTTCCCCTAAACCAGTATATAATGATGGTAATGGTAATGGTTTCGCTGGAGGAATGTATATTTACGGTGCTAACATCAGTGCTGTTAATTGTACTTTCATCAATAACAGTGCAGATTATGCTGGTGGTGCTTTACAAATAGGTTCCGAAGCAGGAACACCATTAGGTCATGGTTATGCTATTAATTGTACATTTATTAATAATACTGCAAATAAAGGTGGTGCAATAAATTTAGCTACAATTCATTATAACACTGGAAAAGACACTATTACAGGATGCATATTCATTAATAATACAGCACGTACAGCCAGTGGAGGTGCAATATCCATAAGTGGAGATGATTATCACGGATATGTCAATGGTACTATTTCAAACTCAATATTTATAAATAACACCGGAGGAACTAGTGGTGGAGCAATTATGATTTCAAGACAGAATATGCATTTAAAAAATCTAATAATGATTAATAATACTGCAGGAACCCATGGAGGAGGAATTGCTTCAAGTGTATATCGAACATTTATTTATGATTCATTATTCATAAATAACACTGCAAAATCCAATGGAGGATCAGTTTATATAAATGGTGGATCCAGTGTTCAAGGTTCAACATTCATAAATAACACTGCAAGTGAAAATGGTGGAGGATGTTATGCGACAAACACTGGAACTACTATTAATACTTCCACTTTCATAAATAACATTGCAAAAAGTGGAGGAGCAGTATATATAAACACCGGATCAATAACTGTAATATATAATTCAATCATTAACTCAACAAACATTAGCAATAATGGAATAAGATTACCAAGCAGTTCTACTGTAAAATCCAACTGGTTTGGAACTAATACTCCATCCTATCATCCGGGAACTTCTTATTTAACTGCACATTTAGAAAAAGTTAAAAATCAAGAATATCTTATTGGTGGAGAATGGAACAGTATTGTAAGAGTTGTATTTTATGACAGCGCATCACATGAGATAATTAGAAATCTTATGGGTCGACCTATAGTATATGTTATAAATAATAGTAATATTATTTTCAGAGGAAATTATACTAATGAAACAGGTAGGATTTTCACTGATGCAAATGCAAATCAACCATTTAACATTACAACAAAAGTAGATAATCAGCAATTAGAAACATTAGCATTTAACGGTTTAACTATTTCACCTACAAATTCATTTAAAGATTTACAATTATTAATAGATGCTTTAATGGATGGTGAAACATTAATAATAAGCAAAGACTATGCATATAATCTCATTACTGATGCAGGAATATCCATTATTAATGTGAATAAAACCATTAAAATCGAAGGAACCGGAATAATTTCTGCTGGAAACAGCATACAGATATTTAATATTACTGCAGATAATGTTGAAATCAAAGATTTAACATTAACCAAAGGTAAATCCACAACCAACGGTGGAGCAATCATATGGAGCGGTAATAATGGTAAATTAACAAATGTTAAATTAATGAACAATGATGCTGCAAACTATGGTGGAGCAGTATATGCAACCGGAAATAATACAAATATTAAAGGTTCAACATTCACAGGCAACACTGCAGTTGACGGTAGTTCATTATATTTAATTGGAGATGAAGTTAGCTTAGCAGACAGTACATTTAATAATAATAAAGCAACAAATGGTGTTGATGTATATATTAAAGGTGCTAAAACAAAATTAGCTAATGTAACTGAAAATAATACTAATGGAAACTCAATTAAAATAAGTGGTGTTAATTCAACAATCATTGATTTAACTTTAAATGTTACTCATGGTAAAGGATTAATTGTTGAAGGAAACAACACACAAATTGAGGGCGTTGATATTGCTGGTGGAGAAGGCACAAGTATTGCAATAACCGGTGATAATACAACAATCACCGATATTACAGCAAATGGTCATAACGGTGATGTTATTGATCTTACCGGTAATAACACTCAGATATCCGATGTAGTTGCAATTAATAATGTTAATGGAACCATTATTAAAACAAATGGTACCAGTACAATTGAAGATATCGCAGCATATGGAGGTAACAGTACTGTTATTGATGCTACAGGTAATAATACTGTAATTAATGGTGTTATTGTTGAAGAACACACTGGTGATGTTGTTAAAGCTGAAGGTAATGATGTTAATATTAATGGTGTTAATGCATATGACAATGATGGAGACATAATTTCTGTAATTGGAAATAATGCTAATGTTGATGAATTAAATATTAACGGAGGAGAAGGTACTGTTGTAAATGTAACCGGAAATAATGCTATAATAGATGGAATTAACACTACAGGCCATATTGGTGAAACAGCTGTTGTAGATGGTACTGGAGCAAAAATTTCCAATATTCCAGCAGGAGATCCGGAAAAAGTATTTGTTTTCCCAACAATATTAACTAACACACCAACATTTGAAGTAATAGGATTACCTGATGATTCAACCGGTTATTTCACTGTGAAAATTAATGGTGAACTTAATAAAGTTGAAGATATAATAAATGGTAGTGCAAAAATTACTTTAGATCCTATAGCTGCAGGTAAATATAGTATTCTCCTAACTTACACTGGAGATGAAAAATACCAAGAACTAGTTCAAGGTGAAATCATTACCATTCCACATGTTCCAGCAGGAGATAAAGATAAAGTATTCATATTCCCAGCAAACATTACTGGTAATTCCACCGTATTTGAAGTAAATGGTTTAATCATTAATGCTACAGGTAATTTCACTGTAACCATTGATGATAAATTAATTAACTCCACACCAATTATTAATGGTAGTGCAAGTATTACTGTTAATAATTTAACCGAAGGAGATCATAATGTTACTTTAGGATACACTGGTGATGATTATTATGAATCAATGTCTAAAGAAGGTAAAATTACAGTGCCTAAGATTGTTCATGTAATCACTTTATCTGCAAATAATCTTACTGTTGAATATTCAGCTCAACAAGCATACACTGTTAAAATATTAATTGACGGTAAAAACATAACTGATGGTGAAAACGTTACTATAAACTATAATGGTGTAAACCAAATAGTTAAAACCGCAAACGGATACGCATCATTCATACCAACCACAACACTCAAAATAGACAAATACACAATAACAGCAACATACAAAGACAAAAAAATCACAAACACAGTAAACATTTTAAACATTATAAATGCTGCTAAACTCAAAAAACTCAAAAAATCCAAAAAAGTAAACAAAGTCAAAGTAAGCCTTGCAAAAGTCAACGGTAAAATCCTAGTTAAAGCAAAACTCACCTTAAAAGTCAAAGGTAAAAAAGTCGCAACAGCAAAAACCAATTCTAAAGGAACCGCAACCTTTAAAGTTAAAAAGAAATCTCTTAAAAAACTTAAACCTGGTAAAGCTGTAGCAACAGTAACCTACGGCAACGATATTTTAACAAAAACAATTAAAATAAGTAAATAGAGGATTAAATTAATTCTCTATTTCTTTTTTTCTATTTTTAAACACTAAATTAAAATAATCAAAAACCCAATTACTATTTTTTCCAAAATTTTTACAATTAACATGAAAAAAATTGCTCAAAAAGTTTTGAAAAAACTAATCCATTTAATAATTAAAAACAACAAACTAATTATTGTATGAATGATTTATATAGGAGGGTGAAAATATTAGTGAAATTCCAGAATTAGACTTAGAAAAAACAAAAAATGATATTATTAGTTTTATAAAAAATAAAGTCAAAGAAGCAAACTGTAATGGAGTAGTAGTTGGTTTAAGTGGAGGAATAGATTCAACATTAACTGCATACCTTGCATGTGAAGCATTAGGAAAAGATAAGGTGTTTGGAATTGTAATGCCATCCACCACAACACCAACAGAAGATAAACTTCATGGAGTGGAAATAGCACAAACTCTTGGAATAGAATATAAGGAAATGGGAATAGACAGTATTTTAAATGAATTCCTATCAACAACACAACTTGAAAAAAACACACAAGCAATAGGAAACTTGAAAGCAAGAATAAGAATGTCCATAATCTATTATTATGCAAATTCAAAAAACTACCTTGTAAGTGGAACCGGTAATAAAAGTGAAATCCTAATAGGTTACTTTACAAAACACGGTGACGGTGCATGTGACATTGAACCTATTGGAGATTTATATAAAAATGACGTTTATAAATTAAGTGAATATTTAAATGTTCCAGAAGAAATCATGATTAAACCTCCACGTGCAGGATTATGGGATAATCAAACTGATGAAGAAGAAATAGGAATGACTTATGATTCAATTGATCAAATCCTTTACTTATACACAGAAAAGAATATGGAAAATACTATGATATCAGATAAACTGGGAATACCTGTTAGTGATGTTGATATGATTATTAATAAGATAATCCGAAACCAGCATAAAAGTAAAGTTGCTGAAATTCCTTTAAAAACAATAATATAAAAATAAATTTTTGGGTGATATTGGTGAGTGAAAATATAGAAAAGAAATGGCAGAAAAAATGGGCTGATGCAAAACTTTTTGAATCCAACCCTGATGAGAGAGAAAAATTATTCATTACAGTTGCTTTCCCATATCCAAGTGGAGCAATGCATATTGGACATGGTAGAACATACACTGTACCTGATGTTTATTCAAGATTTAAAAGAATGCAAGGTTTTAACGTGCTATTCCCAATGGCATGGCATGTAACCGGAGCACCAGTAATAGGTATTGCAGACAGGATAAAAAGAAAAGACCCATGGACACTTGATTTATATCAAAGAGTACATGGAGTACCTGAAGAAACCCTACCAAAACTTGAAGAACCTGAATACATTGTTAAATACTTCTCAACAGAATATCATGAAGTAATGGAGGAAATGGGATATTCCATAGATTGGAGAAGAGAATTCAGAACAACCGACCCAACCTATCAGAAATTCATAGAATGGCAAATAACAACCCTCTATGATAAAGGATTAGTTCAGAAAGGAGAGCATCCGGTTAAATACTGTCCTAATTGTGATAATCCTGTTGGAGATCATGATTTGCTTGAAGGAGAAGGTGTTGGAGTTAATGAATTAACACTTTTAAAATTCCAGATTGATGATAAACTCCTTGTAACAGCAACATTAAGACCTGAAACAATTGTAGGAGCAACCAATATATGGTTAAATCCTGAAGTTGAATATGTTCTTGTAAACGCCAATGATGAAAAATGGATTATAACAAAAGAAGCTCACTATAATTTATCCAATCAAATTAAAAACCTTGAAATTATCAGTGAAATAAACCCTGAAGATTTAATTGGTAAAATGGCAACTAACCCATTCACCAACACTGAAATACCAATATTCCCTGCAAGTTTCGTAAGCGCATCATATGGAAGTGGAGTGGTATTCTCAGAACCTGCTGATGCACCAGCAGATTATATTGCACTTAAAGATTTAAAAGAAAACACAGAATTAATAGAGAAATATAATCTTAAAGGTATAATTGAAAATGTAGAACCAATACCAGTGTGCAGTGTTAAAGGATATGGTGAAATACCAGCAGCAGATATTATTGAAAGATTAGGAATAACCAACCAAAACGATGAAAAATTACATGAAGCAACCAATGAATTATATAAAATCCAACACAGTAAAGGAAAAGTCATAGACTCCATACCGGAATACGGGGGTAAAATGGTTCGTATTGCCCGTGAAGAATTAAAAGAACAATTAATTCAGGATAATATGGCTACAATAATGTATGATTTTGCAGAAAGACCCGTTATCTGCAGATGCGGTAATAATTGTGTTGTTAAAATCATGGATGATCAGTGGTTTATGAAATATGGAAATCCTGACTGGACCAGTAACACATTAAAAGTTCTTGAAGGAGAAACTATAATACCAAAAGAACTTAAAAACAATTTTGAATATTATATTAACTGGTTGGATGATTGGGCGTGCTCCCGTAAAGTAGGTCTTGGAACAAGACTGCCATGGGATAATCAATGGTTAATAGAACCATTAACTGACTCAACAATCTACATGTCATATTATTCAATAGCCAAATACTTAAAAGATATGAATCCTGATGATTTAACACCAGCTTTCTTTGATAAAGTACTTTTAAACAAAGATACTGGTGATATTAGTGTAGCAGAGGATAAGGTTAAGGAAATACAGGATGAATTTAATTACTGGTATCCTCTTGACTGGAGATTATCCGCAAAAGACCTTGTTGGAAATCATTTAAGCTTTTTAATGTTCCATCACAGTGCAATATATCCTGAAGATAAATGGCCTAGGGGAACTGTTGTATTTGGAATGGGTCTTTTAGAAGGAAATAAAATGTCCTCTTCAAAAGGAAATGTTATTCTTTTAAAAGATGCAATTAAAGATTACACTGCAGATGTTGTCAGATTATTCTTAATGGCTTCTGCAGAACCATGGCAAGACTTTGACTGGAGAGAAAAAGAAGTACTTGGAACAAAAAGAAGATTAGAATGGTTCAAAGAATTCGCACAAAAAATTGAAGAAATAAAAGGATCAAAACTTGATTTGAAAAATATAGAACCTGTTGAATTAACAAGAACAATAGATTTATGGATGATAAATCAACTCAATCAGCATATTAAAAAATCAACAGAAGCACTGGAAGTATTCCAAACAAGACAAGCACTTCAAAACTCATTATTCCTACTTAAAAAGGATGTTGATCATTACTTATACAGGGTTAAACATTTACTTGATAAAAAAGACCCTGCAATCATTTATGTCCTGTCAACTGTTCTTGAATCATGGATTAGATTATTAGCACCATTCACACCACACACATCAGAGGAATTATGGTCTTCATATGGTGGAGATGGATTTGTAAGTGAAGCTTCATGGCCTCAATCAGATATGGATTTAATTGATGTTAAAATTGAAAAATCAGAGCAATTGGTTGAAAATATTATTAAAGATATTACTCATATTAAGAATATGCTTGATGGGGATGTTGAGAAAATCCATGTTTATCTTGCACCTGATTGGAAATGGGAGTTATATAAAATAGCTGATGAAGTTGGAAAGCCGGATATTGGTCAAATCATGGGTAGGGCTGTTGGAGCTAATATTTATGATGATAAAAAAGAAATAGCAATGGTTGCTAAGAAAATGGCTAAGGAAATTACAAAAACCAAGTATATTGGTAAGATTGATGAGAATGCTATTTTAACTGATGCTATTGATTATATTAAAGAGGAATGTGGTAGTGATGTTATTATTCACACTGATGATTCATATGATCCTCAAAATAAGGCTAGAAATGCAATGCCTTATAAGCCGGCGATTTTCATGGAATAAGATTTTTTTTAGATGAGCCATTAATTTGGCTCTGAAATTTTTTCCCATAACCGGAAAATTAATAATATTAAATAGACCCATTATTTTTTTAAAAGATACCATACATACCATCAATATAATTAAAGCTCAACATGATAATACAACCAGTTACTTTTAAAAATCATATAATTAAACCATCAAGTATAGATTCAATCTAACCTGTTACCGCAACCAGTGCAGAATAACTGACCCTTAACAACCACCTCACCACAATTAGAACAATACAAATCCTCAACCATCTTAAACCCACAACCCTTACAGAAATTATCACCAGGATTTGTTATATAACCACACTCCGGGCAAGCCAAAGGATTAAACCTTTCAATTTTACACCCGCAAACAGTGCAAAACTTCGCACCAGAACCAACAACACTCCCACACTCAGGACAAGTCTCATTCACCAGAGAATCAGACTGGTGTGGAGTTGTAAAAGCAGTGGCAACCTCTCCCGATGAAGAAGTATCCATAGGAATTCCAACACTCCCCTCACCATTATCCATATATTCATTTTTCGGCACAGGAGTTTCAGGTAAAACCGGTTTTGAGTAAAAATCAGTTTCAAGGAGAATCTCATCCAAAGACTCACGCATTACCGCAATACGTTTATCATCAGAAGGATGTGTTGTGAAAAAATCAAAGGTATTATTACTAATATTAGAAAATTCATCCCAAAAATCAGGAACACCACTAACATCATAACCGGCCAGATGAATTATAATCATCCCCAGTTTATCAGCTTCCAATTCCTGATCTCTACCCCATGGTTGTGTTAAAAAGAAATGAGATCCAATATCAACCAGATTAACAGCTGCTCTTGTCATTGCCCCTGCATTTTTAAATCCCATTAAATCCAAAGCAAAACTTCCAACCCATGAAACTGTAGTTAAAGTATCCTTAGTTTGCTGAACACTGAATTTTGTACGGGTATGATCAAGTAATGCATGTGCCATTTCATGTGCTAGGATGAAAGCAATTTTTTCTTCACTATCAGCGATTTGAAACAAACCAGAGTATACTACTATTTTCCCACCAGGAAAACAACCTGCATTTGGCGTATCATTTTTAACCAAATGAAACTCCCAGTCATAATAATCTTCAACATAATCATATCTATCTATTTTAATTAGAAAATCTTCAACTGTTTTAATTAATTTTAAAGCAACATTAGAAATCAACTGCCCATAATATGCATCATCTAATAATTCATATTTCTGAATATCCTCATAATACTCCTGATAACATATTTTAAGAAATTCATCATCATCAATTACATCATAGTGCTGTTTTCCTGTAAATGGGTTTACGGGACTTCTATCATCTTTAGCCATAGAAAAATCACCCCCCGAAAAAAAATAAAAGAAGTTTATGATGAATCATATATCAGCTAAACATTTAGCTTTGATTTCATCAAATTCTTCTTGTGTAATAACTCCCATATCCAATAGTTCTTTTGCTTCTTTGAGTTTTGCCATTGAACTGGTTTCATTTTGAACTATTTGTGTTGGTTGTGATTTAGCATTGTTTATTTCTAGGATTTTATTATTAACATATTCATAGATTTTATCTGCTTCATCCTGATATTTAGGGAGAAATGTTATTAGGTTTTCGTTTTTAGTATAAGCACTTGCTGCCATTCCCGGTAATTCAAATTCAATAGTACCATTTATTACTTCTGTTGCATCTCTTTTTTGGATACTATTAATCTGATGGTAATATACTTTTTTAACTCCTCCGAAACGGCTTAAGTATTTTTTCACAGGTCCTCCGCTAAAATCAAATTCAATATAATCTTCAAATATTGCTAATGTTCCCTGTAATCCGTTTATAAAATACAAGCAATCTTCAGGTCTTTTGATGTTTCTATGTTCGCCATGAGCATATTTATCCATTTTCTTTTTAAAACCTAAACCTGAACTTTTAAGATCACCTAATACTCCTTCTACACTTTCTGGTTGTGTATTTGCTGGTGGTGAAGTATTTATTGAATTTCCACATTCTCCACAGAATTTTGAATCTTCATCTACTTCACTGCCACAGTTTGGGCAAAATACCATTTTTATCATCTCTTATTTTATTTTTAGAATAAGTTGTCCATGTCTATTGTGTCTTTTACTGCTATTCCATTTCTCATTTTTTCACCGGAGTTGTATGCATCATATATTGCATAAATCCATACTATAAACCATGTGATGAAACCTATTATGAAAAACATTAAAACAACAGACACTACTGCTGCGATGAATAATATTATTCCTTTTTTTGATAATCCTAGATATATTTGACCTAAACCCACGATTAAAAAGGATAATATTGCTGCTAATCCTGGGCTTTTGTTTGTGTTTACAACGGCTTGGTTTGTATTATTTACTGGTTGTTGTACTTTATCTGTTGAAGCTCCGCATTCTGGACAGAATTTTGTGGTTTTTGGCATTTCACATCCGCAGTTGGCGCAGAATTTTTTTTCTTCTGTTGTTTGGTTTTCATTTTGGGTTTCGTTTTGATTTTCTTCTTCAGTGGTTATTTCAGCTCCGCATTTTTTACAATATTTCATATTTTCTTCTATTTCGGTTCCGCAGTTTTTACATTTAACCATTATTCTTCACCTCATAATAAGTGTGTTATAAATTTGTTAGTAATGAATCATATGTGTGTTATAGTATATATATTAATACCTTTTAAGTTAAACAAAAATATACTATATGTGTAATGATGAAAAACTACTAGAAAAAATCGCATACATAATGGCATCACAACATCGGAAAAACATAATCCTATACCTAGACAACGAACTACACACACCAAAAGAAATAGGAGAAAAAATAAACGTAAGAACCAATCATATAAGCAACTTACTAGCACAATTAAGAAAAAACAACCTAGTATACTGTGCAACACCAAACATTCGCAAAGGAAAACTTTACACCCTAACCGATGACGGTAAAGAAGTTTTAAACTATTTAAAATCAAAAAAATAAGTGAAATCCCTAATATTATACTTAGACAATTCAAGCAACTTCAAAATCTCAAAACACAAATCCAAATCCAACACCCTCTCATAAACAATTAAAAAATCATGATCTTTACGAGATAAAAGCCTTAAAAATCCATACCCATTATCCAAATCATCAACATTAACATATAATCTGGAATAACCTAAATCCAAAGTTTTTTCAATCTCATTAAAAATTTCAAAAATAACATCATCACAATTCATAAAACAACAACACCCGAAAACAATATAAACAATGTAATCATCTAATATAAAAAGGTTTACATTCTGTGAATAATAGACACACCACCCCTACACAAAAAAAGAAACATTTAAATACAATATGGATACCGTATTAACACATGACAACAATAAGGAACATAGAAAAAAAATGCAGTGTTTGCACAAAAACAAGTGAACAACCACTAATAGGAAGTACCAGCACATTATACTACCCTGATCTTGACTTAAGACCAAGTGAAATGTATCGAAACAGTATGTTTGCATGGTTAGATGAATGTCCACACTGTGGTTATGTAGCAAAAAATATAGAAAACGAACTTAAAACACCAGAAATCCTAAAAAGCAAAAATTACCAAACCTGTGAAGATAATGATTTCAAATCCAAATTAGCAAAAAGATTCTACAAACATTACCTAATCAGTAAAGCAGAGAAAAATCATGAACTAGAATTCAACTCACTCCTGCACTGTGCATGGAGCTGTGATGATAATAATGATAAAGAATTATCACAAAAAATAAGAAAAATGGCTTTAAAAATAATAGATAAACTCATAAAAGAAAACAAGGACAAAAATGAATTACTACTTATAAAAGCAGATTTACTTCGAAGAACCCTACAATTCGATAAAGTAATAAACGAATTTAAAGATATAAAACTAGAAAAATCAATAGAAAACAAAATCATAGCCTTTCAAATAGAATTATCAGAGAAAAAAGATAGTGAATGCCATACATTAAAAGAAATTGAAGAAATAAAATATTAATTATTCTTCAAATTTTTCTAAAGACTTATGAAGAATATATCTTCTATAAATCATCCCCATACCAATAACCTCAATTAAAAATACCAGAAACGATAAAAAAGTATCAATAATCGCATCCAGGAATCTAAATGGAATTTCATAATGAAGTAAATACAAAAGAATTAAAAGAGATATTAAAATTCTCGTATAATCCCATGCATAATTCTTCCATCCAATAATATCAATTGCACGTTTA
Organism: Methanobrevibacter thaueri; assembly: GCA_015062925.1. Taxonomy (GTDB): domain Archaea; phylum Methanobacteriota; class Methanobacteria; order Methanobacteriales; family Methanobacteriaceae; genus Methanocatella; species Methanocatella thaueri_C. The sequence goes on along the minus strand of SUTL01000033.1, from coordinate 6,954 downwards.
ATACGGGGGAAATTAAAAGCTTTTTTTAAAGTACCCCCATCCGCCAACCTGGCAATAGCCAATTCCATGAAAAAAGTGGAAACATAAACAACAATGAAACCAGAAATACTGAAAACAATAAACTTAACAATATTATGAGTGTAGAACAGATAAAATGTATGTTTAAAATCTAAAATAAACTCTTCAATATCAAACAATGGAAAACCCAATGAAGAAGAAATTATTTCAAGAATAATAAACTGAATCATGAAATAAACAAACACCACAAAAAGCCCCTTAATACCATAAATCAAGAGTTTATTAAAGTTGACTTTAGGAAGTTTCTCACCACCATTAATGATATCCTCAATTACAAGTAAACCATAACCTGTGGCGAAAAAACAAACTATACTATCAACTAATATGGAGTTAAATAAGTTTTCTATTAATTGAGCAATGAATACAGCAGATATGATATATATGAAAAATTTCTTATCCTTAGTGCAGTATTTAATTGAATAAGGGAGTATTTTAACCGGCATGTTAAATCATTGAATTTATAATTTTCTTGCAAATACTAAATATCCACTATGCCCCACCATACGTGTTTTTGGCCTTACACCTTGAGGCCTTACTTCAAGACCTCTTTCTAATGTTTCAATTATTTCAATATCATAAAATCCGAGTTTTTTAGCAACACGATAGGATATTTCCGCCTGATCAATATATGGTGCATATACTGCAAGCCATCCTCCCACATTTAATGATTCCATTACATCTTCAAATATTTCAAATGGCTTCGGCAAATCAAGGAATATTAAATCAATATTCTCCTCATCAATTCCGTCTTTTATATTCTTATTTTTAACATGTATATTTGTTATTCCGAATTTTTCAATGTTTTTCTGTGCAACTTCAGCAAAATCCTCTCTTATTTCATAAGTGAATACTTCTCCTTCAGGCCCCACAACATTTCCGAAATTAAGTGCTATGGCTCCTGCTCCGGTTCCAGCATCTACTACTCTTGATTGGGAGCCTAATCCTGTATGTGCCAGTACCTGTCCTATGTCTTTTTTAATAAGTATTGAGCATCTTCTATCCATCAGGTCTATGTAATCGTTAATGTTGGGTTTTACGATTTTGAATGTGTGGTTAAGATGACTTTCAATTGTATCTCCTATTTCTGCATTATCTAATGTTTCTGCTTTGATAATTCCAAGATCACTTTGAAATTCTTCTCCAGGTTTTAAAATATATTTTTTCCCACGTTTGTCCAGAATCATTTTCATTGTTCAAGCTCCGCTAGTTTTTTAACTCTTTTAAGTGAATCTGGATGTGTTGAAAATATTTCCATTAATCCTTTTTTAGAGGATATTTTCACATCTGCATTAGCCAGTCTTCTAAGTTCTTCCGGTGAGATTTTCCCATCACCATCAAAATCTATTTGACTGAAATCAGTTATATCATGATGTGCATTATTAACATCTGTTACAAAAAATGCTCTGTTACTGTTTACTTCAGATATTGTTTCTTTACTGCATTTTGAAGCACCATAGGATAGTTTATATAATGCGGATACTAATGCTGCTGGGTGATTTCCAAATTCCACACTGGCCTGGTCTGCATAATATTCACGTGTTCTTGATATGAACAGTACCAGTAGCTGTCCTATTAAATAAAATAAATATCCTAGAATTCCTATTATGAATCCTCCACCGTTTTCATTGTCTCCGGAAAACATGAAGGATAATGCTATATAATAACATATCATTGGAATAACACTTACAGCTGCAGTTACAATCATATCATTATGTTTAATATGTCCCATTTCATGACCTATAACTGCTCTTAACTCATCTCTGTCCAGCAAACCTAAAATCGGACGTGTAATTGCTATATGTCCACTTCTGCTGGATCTTCCATATGCAAATGCATTAGGAATGTTAATTTCAGATAATCCTATTTCAGGTTTCTTAATACCAGCCTCATCAGCTAATTCCTGAACCATCTGATGAATATGAGGTGCTTCAGCCTCAGATAATGGTCTTACATTCATTGAACGTTTAACAAGTGATGGTCCAAACCAGTATTGTAAAAATACAATCAGTAAACTAAAACCCATATATAATTTCCAACTGGTAATTCCAAGATAAGCCCCAATAATCATTATTAAGAAATAAACAATTGAAAACATGAGTATTGAGGTAAGAATCATTCTTAATTTAAGTTTCCATGTACCTTTCATATTAATCACTAATTCACTTTTCATTTGCTCTTACTATTAATTATTATATAAAAACCATATAAAAAGATTATTAACATTAAAAAATAATTTAACTAATAAGATACATAATTAATATTTGATATATAAAATGGTGATTAAATGATTGGACCATGGGTAGAAAAATACAGACCGCAAAAACTAGAAGACATTGTAGGGCAAAAACAGATTGTAGCAAGACTTGAAAAATATGTTGGTGAAGAAAGCATGCCAAATTTAATGTTCACCGGTCCAGCAGGTGTTGGAAAAACAACAACAGCACTTGCACTTGTAAAATCAATTTTAGGTGAATACTGGAGGCAAAACTTCCTTGAATTAAACGCATCTGATGCAAGAGGAATAGATACAGTAAGGGATAGAATTAAAAATTTCTGCCGATTAAAACCTGTTGGTGCTCCATTTAGAATAATATTTTTAGATGAAGTTGATAACATGACCAAAGATGCACAACACGCACTTAGACGTGAAATGGAAATGTATACAAAAACAGCTTCATTCATATTATCATGTAATTACTCATCAAAAATCATAGATCCAATCCAATCAAGATGTGCAATATTCAGATTCGCACCAATTAAAGCAGAAGAAATCACAGCAAGATTACGCTTCATATGTGAAAATGAAGGATTTGAAGCTGATGATAAAGGACTTGAAAGCATAGTTTATTTTGCAGAAGGAGATATGAGAAAAGCCGTGAACGTTCTCCAGGCAGCTGCTTCTGAAGGAGAAGCAATTACAGAAGAAAGCGTATATGAAGTAGTGTCAAAAGCAAAACCACAAGACATTAATGAAATGATTAATAAAGCACTACTAGGTGATTTTCTAGCTGCAAGAAACATTCTAAGAGAAACAATGGTTTTACAAGGAACCAGTGGCGAAGACATGGTTACACAAATCTACCAAGACGTATCCAAAAGAGTATTAGATGGAAAAATGGATGCAGGCATCTACATGAACCTAATCGAAGCAATAGCAGAATGTGACTTCAGAATAAGAGAAGGAGCAAATCCAAGAATACAATTAGAAGCCCTACTAACACAATTCTTATAATATTAAAATAAAAGGTAATTTTAAATGTTATGGACTGACAAATACCGACCACAAAAACTAGAAGAAGTGGTAGGTAACAAAAAAGAAATAAAAATAATCAAAGAATGGGTTGAAAACTGGAAAAACAACAACCCACAAATACCATTACTACTAGTAGGTCCACCAGGCATAGGAAAAACAACACTAGCAGAAATCATAGCAAAAGAATTCTCAGAATACATAGAACTCAACGCAAGTGACAAAAGATCACAAGACGCAATCAAAAGCACAATCGGAGAATCCTCATCCTCAAAATCCTTATTCGGAGACGAACATAAACTAATAATCCTCGACGAAGTAGATGGAATCCACGGAACAAACGACAGAGGAGGAGTAAGAGCAATCGGAGAAATACTGAAAAACTCCCAACACCCAATGATACTAACAGCAAACGACTTCTACTCAAAACGCCTCCAATCAATAAAACCAAAATGCAACGTAATAAAAATGAAAAAATCCAGATGGAACTCCATATCAGCACTACTTAGAAAAATCGCACAAAAAGAAGAAGTAGAAGTAACACCAGCAGCACTAAAAGAAATAGCAACAAAATCACAAGGAGACGTCAGATCAGCAATAAACACTCTACAAGCACTAGCAGATAAAGACCACACACTAGAAGCTGATGAAATAAAAAACATGAAAACAAAAGACACAAGATCAGATATATTCAACGCTATTACAGGAGTCCTAAAAAGCAAAACACCAGCACACGTGAAAGAAGCACTATGGATAGAAGAAGACCCAACACTAGTAATGGAATACATTGCAGAAAACATACCGCGAGAATACAAGAAAAAAGAAGAAATAAAAAAAGCATACGAATACATATCAAAATCCGACCTATACTTTGGAAGAGCACAAAGCAGCCGAAACTACGGTTACTGGAAATATGCAAGCGACTTTATGGGAATAGGAGTGAGCAGTTCAAAACATGAAACATATAAAAAATTCACAAAAATCCAAACCCCAACAATATTCGGACTCATGAGCAGGAACCGAGCAAAAAGAAACCTGAGAGATGACATAGCAGAAAAAATGTCAGAAAAACTCCACATATCCCATGCAATAGCAATAGCAATGTTCCCATACCTTGAAATAATGTTTCAAAACGACGAACTAGCATGGGAAATATCAGACTTCCTAGAACTAGAAGACAATGAAATCAAACGATTCAGATCAAGAAAAATCCCTAAAAAAATCATAACCAAAATGGAGAAGAAAAAAGAAGAAATGCGTATTGAAGAACGTGACCAACGTGCAGAAGAACTTAAAAACCAAATGATAAACATAACAGAAACAATCCCTGAACCAGTTATTGAAAAAGAAGAAGAAATAATAGAAGATGAAAAAGAAGAGGAAGAAGAAAAAGATAAAAAGAAAACTGATAAACAAGTATCCCTATTCAGTTTCTAATTTTTTCTTACCCCAAATATAATCCGCTGCACTTAAAACATTCTCCCGATACTGAGGAGCCACATCCTCTAAAAAAGAGGAAAAACTATTAGCCAACTCATCATCATTAACACACACCAAAAGCTCCTGATTATCCATCTGCAAAAAAGAATTAATCCAATCAAATGAAACATTAATTAAAGGATAAATTTCATCATCCCTTCGGGTTAAATTCAAACCCTCACCATTAAAAATACCCATGAAAATATTATTAACCTCATCATCCAAAACCAAGGGATTAACTTTCAAATCAAACTCACCATTATAGACAAGTTGAACACCATACTTACGTGTATAAGGTTCCAATAATAATTCAACAAGATAATTATCACTAGGCATTAGAATTCTGGAATTAGGTTTTATTTCACAAGATAATACTTTTGATGATTTAGAACAAATCTTCTGGAATAATTTATTTCTAACAACAGTAATATCAGGATATTGTTTTTTAAATGTTTTTTCACGTGTTCTTGAAAACTTTGAAAACCGCAGATTATTAATATAAATCTTATCCGGAGTATATGATATGAAACGAGTGTCCACACCAATTATTTTTAGAAATTTCAACACATCCTTTTTAGATGAAGTGAATTCATCTTTATCAGAGGTTAATCCTATCATATTAAACATTAAATCCATAAAAAATCACATTTTTAAAGTATTTTTCAATGCTTTTTCCATTACATTAACCGGAGCATCATATCCAGTCCAGATTTTAAAACTTTCAGCACCCTGATATAATAACATTTTAATCCCATAAACAGGTTTTGCACCAGCTTTAACTGCTTCTTTTATAAGTACTGTTTCATTAGGATTGTAAACAGCATCAAATACAGTTAATTCACTATGCATATCATTTGAAGAGGCAATAGGTGAAACATTCACATTAGGATGCATTCCAACAGGAGTGGTGTTGATTAAAATATCTGCCTCATCAAGATATTTGTTAATGTTTAAAAGAGAATCATAGGAAACATTATTAATTAAATTTGAATTTAAAACATCACCTGCTAATTTTTCTGCTTTTCCAACATTCCTGTTAAGTATTGTTAATTTATCCGCACCATACTGTGAAATATAAAATGATATTGCTCTTGAAGCTCCACCAGCACCTGCAATAATAACATTCTTATTTTTAATTGAGGTTACCTCTTCAATTGCTTTTACAGCACCAATTCCATCTGTATTATATCCTTTCATGTTTTTAAAATCAATAGTGTTAACAGCACCAATCAACTCTGCAATAGGATCTATTTCATCCAAATATTTCATAACTTCAATTTTATGTGGAATTGTAACATTAAAACCTTTAATATTTAATGACTGAGCACCTTCAATTGCTGTTTTTAAATTTATAGGATTAACATCAAAAGCAACATAAGCATAATCCAAATTTAATGCTTTGAAAGCTTCATTATGCATTGGTGGTGAAAAACTATGTTCCACAGGATGTCCAATTAAACCTACAATATTAGTACTTCCTTTAATATTCATACATATTATAATTATAATTTAAAAACATATAAAATTAAGTTACCTTAAAAAAAAATCCAAAGCCAAAATTTCCTTATAGATTATGTCATGAATATGATTAATTAATATGAAACATATATTATCATACCATAATCATATAACAGCGCAACTTAATTTCATAATTAATATTATGAAAAATTTGATTTAGGTGATAATGATGAATGCATATGCAGTTGTATCACATTTTATAGAAGACATACCAGAACAAAAAGAAGTAATGAAAATATTAAAAGAACATTTGAAATATTTCGCAAAATGCACCGAAGAAGGTAAAGTTCTTATTGCAGGTCCACACACCCTGGAAAATGGTTCCTTTGGCGGAGGTGGAGTCATGGTATTGAAAACAAATTCAAAAAAAGAAGCTGAAGAACTTATGGCTAATGACCCATTTGTAACAGGAAACATTGTAGATTATACAATCTATGAATTTAAAGTAGTTAATCTAAGACCGGAATTAGAAGAATGGTTTAAATCCTAAAAACCATTCCTTTTTTCTTTTATTTTAAGAAGAATAAAATTTAAAATAAAAAAAATCTGATTTCACACACAACCACCACACCCCCCATTTCCAATTAATAATACAAGATTATATAAATTTATAAAAACATAATTATTAT
>SUTL01000150.1 GCA_015062925.1 Methanobrevibacter thaueri | reverse complement strand
ACTTTAAAAGTCTTTTTACCAGCACTAATAATCGGAATTAACTTATTAATAATAACATTATACCTAAGATAACCGAAATTAACAGAAGACAATATAACATCATAAGTTGCAGGATCCAGATTAAACTTAACCTTAGCATAACCATATGAATTAGTAATCAAATCATCAGTATAAGAGGAACCATCATTTCCAGTAATATAATATGTTACATTAGTATTTTTAACAGGTTCACCTTTACTATTAATTAATTCAACTTCCAAGTATTTATCATCACCATAATTAGCAATAAATGATTTTGAAATAATCTTATAACTTTTATCTTCAAATTCATAAACTTTACTATCAAAAACAGGATTTAAATTACTGTCTCCTGTATACCTTACACTAATATTATAAGAACCATTAGTTCCAATATACATAGTAAATGAAGATGAACCATTATAAACGCCAGCACTATACTCTTTATCTTCAAAAGTAAATATAATATTACCTGAAGATGTTACTGGTGATAATTTAATTTTTAAAGTATAATAATCATCAAAAGTCAATAAATCAAATGATAAAGAAGGTGTGGATTTAACAACATTTAAATTATAATATTTTTTTTCACCAGTTACAAGATTAATTGCTTTAACAGTATGATTACCAGCATTTAAAGTAAGATTAGAAGCAACATATCCCTGATCATTAGTAGTAACATTATATAAAACATTATTTATTAAAAACTGAACAACCCTATTATTAAGAGGATTATGATTAGAATCATAGAAACACCCAGAAACAATAGACTTAGAATACTCATAACTAGCATTATAAACATCAATTGTTGAATTAACAATGAATTTAGATGAAACCACAACACCAGCATATTCACAGAACACATTATAACTTCCAGAATTAATTAAAATAAGGGCAGTAGCTACTCCAGACTCATTAGTAGTGATATTGAACCTTTTATTATTAATATTAATATTAACACAAGCACCATTTAAAGGAACACCATCATTATAAACATTAACAACCAATTTTTCAGATCCACCATAATATTTATAAACATCATTAACAGTCATATTGAGTTTATTTTGATTAACATTAATCTCTGCATCTGAAATGAAGAATGATTTAAAATTATTATCTCCCCAATAAGCAATATCTGCAGTATATTTTCCAGGATTTAAATTATTAATATTAACAACAAACTCCCCATCTTTAACACTACCATTCCACATATCTCCTCCAATCATGATTTGAACATTTCCTGTAGCTAATTTTGAATTAATTTTAACAGTCAAAGTGACTATTCGGCCAATCTGAGAATATGAGAAATTACCTGAAGATTCAAATTTAACAACTTCCATATTATAACTGCATTCCTCACCAGTAACTGGATTTATAACTATTATATTATAATTACTAACATTTAAATCAATTTTTTCAATGGCATAACCATTATTAATAGTTATATTATAAACATCATCATCTATTTTAAATATTGCACTATTATTTACAATAGGATTTCCATTAGAATCAATAAATGAAGCAAATAAAAATGTATCTAAATAATCTAGTTTAATATCATTTGCATTAATAGTTGATTTAATATTGAAAAATGAATCAACAGAAGTGTCAAAATACTTGCATGATACAGTATGATTTCCACAAGATAAATAATTTAAATTATAGTTAATCATCCCATTTTCATCTGTTTTAAGATTGATTAATTTATCATCAACTGTTATTTGAACCCAGACATTACTTTGAGTTATATTATTATCATATATTACAGCAGTGTAATTTTCCAAACCACCATAATATTTAGTTATATTTAATGTTTCAATTCTTATATTTGATTCATTCACATTAACAACTGTGAAATTAAATGAAACACTATTGGAAATTTCCAGATTACTCCTGTATTGTGCAGTTAAATTATATTCTCCAATTTCACTTAAACTAATGTTTAAAAGAGCATTTCCATTAACAACAGGTGCATAATAATATTTTCCATTAATTATGAATGTCATTATTCCTTCACAGTAACTAGGAAGTTCTACATTAACATAGAATGTTTGATTAACAAGTACTTTAGTGAACTTATCCACTGTGATTTGTATTTCATCTAACTGAGCAGGTCGTGTGAATGCTTTAATACAAGCTACTCTAGGAACAGAATTAATATATGAATCATTCCAGTTTTGTCCATTAGTACTGTAAAATGAAATGCCTTTATCAAAGGTTATTTTATTAATATAATTTGCACTGCAAAATGGAATACTTTGACCTAATGATCCATATTTTTTAATTTGAACAATGAAAACATCACCAACTGATAATGGAACTTCATTTTCAAGTGGTAGTGTGTAATAACCAGATGATGCATATCCGTTTTGAGTTGAAACTAAGGTGTTATTCAGATATATTGAAACAGTGTAATTAGCTGGTTTATCAAAATATGTGGACACGGCAGATAATATATCATTACTTTCGGATTTAAACACATTCATATAATAAATAGATTCCAAACCCGGAAATATTAGATAAGTGGATAATCCTGCAAAATCATATTGATAAATATGATTGTAACCGGTTTCATTTGATAAAATAAATGTGTAATAATTTGTGATGTTTACATCATATGAAAGATAACCATAACCGTTATCTCCCCATTCAACACCCCAGCTATTTT
>SUTL01000149.1 GCA_015062925.1 Methanobrevibacter thaueri | reverse complement strand
TGTAACTAATTCACCACATACTACAAAACCAACATCATACTTGAGAAAATTCAAGTACTCACTAATGTATAGCTACATGCGGAAAAGCAACCATCATAGTAAAAATTGTTCCATACAATAATACTTAGGTCATCGCCATAAAAACATATAGCACATTTAATAGACAGACAAATTTTATTAACAAAATCAATTAAAAAATATTGCAAAAAATAATTAATTTAAATAAAAAAAATTTTCATCTTGATTTATGATTTAAAAAAGATGAATTATCAAAATAATTAATTAATAATAAATTTAATTAAAAATTTAATTAATAATTTTTTTAGGGATATGAAAATTGAATTGATAAAAAATAATTAATAAAAATAATAAATTGAAAAAGAATTATGAAAATTAACCCTTCATAACCTACATGAAAAAATAACTAGTATATAAAAGTATCCGTAAAACATGAATTTAATCTAATTTTTTACGTATGACAGAAATAATTCTTGTTAAACTTTTATGCATTTTAATCCCATATTGTTCAACAATAACAAAACCAACTTCATCAACCATTGGTTTTAAATCGATATAATGTGGTGATGCCATACAAAGATAAGCATCGTCTTTCATGTTATCATAGATTACACGGAAAAATTCTTTAAAAATTCCTTCATCATCAACGTCTCCTGTGGAGGTGGAAATTCCATAAGGGGGGTCTGTAACCACACTATCTACTTTTTCATACATTTTTAATTCACGAATGTCTAAGTGGAATGTTCTATAGTCTGTGATTCCATAGTAATCTAAATTGATTGCAGTTCCGTTTTGCATTTTCCAGTATATATCACAGCCAACAAGTTTACATCCGATTAATCCTGCTTCGATTAATATTCCCCCGGTGCCACAGAATGGATCCAGTAGTAATTGGCCTTCTTTGATTCTTGATAAGTTTACCATGCATCTTGCTAATTTTGGATTCATAGATCCAGGATAAAAAAATGGTCTTTTATGAGGTTTGCTTTCTTCAAAATGTTTTTTATTTATTTTTATTCTTTCAATACCTATGTATAGGTCGTTTTTGTGTGCTACTACTCGGATTAGTGTTTTTGGTTTTGTGAGGTTGACTTTTATATTTTCACAGTTGTCTAGGATGAGTGTTCCTAGTTCTCTTTCTGTGCCTACTGTGTCTATATCTGAGCGTATTCTTTTGACTCGAACTGCAAAGGTTTCATTGATATATTCTGACCAGTTGATTTTTGATATGTTTTCTTTTAAGTTTTTTATATTGGTTTTTGTTATGAATTCATGTATTTCATGGGTGTATCCTAGTCTTTTGGTTAGTATTTCATAGTAGGATTTTATGTTTTTTTGTGATATGTTTTTTAATATAACTAATCCTTCGGTGATGCTGTTTATTTGTGTGTTGATGTTTTCACATTCTATTACTGCAGTTAGTTCGGCTAGTGGTAGTTCGGGATGTTCTTGTGATTGTATGCATAGTAATTCCATTTTTGTTTTCTCCGGTGAGTATTATTTTTTAAATTTGTTGAAATGTCTTTTAATTGCATCAGATGATGTATTTGTATTTTCCACATCTATATCTTCTTGTGCATTTTCATGATGATCATCATAACTTTCATTAAAATAACTTTCCAGTTCATTATCTTGATAGTGATTATCATCTCTATAAGAATAATTATCCCTTACTTGATTATAATAATTATCTTGAGGTTGGCGTCTAGGAGCATTATTAAACCCTTGAGAATAAGGTTCATATTCATAAACATGTTTCCTGTTTTCACGAGTATTAAAATCTTCAGGATAATAATCATACTCCCTTCTTGGAGAAAAACCCCTTTCATGAGTTATAGGAGTAATAGGTTCAAACTCATCATAATAATCATCCTCCCTACCAACATAATCATCAAAACCATAAGGATCCCTTTCATTAGATTGTGGTGGAATATAGGGTGGAGGAGACTGATAATTCCTAGGTCCGGACATTCGGGAAAATATTATTTCCTCAATCTGTGATGGATTGGAAATATTTTTTAATTCCATTTGATTATTATCATAAGCACTGTATACACTAACACTTCCAACATTAAAAATTCTAGCTAAAATACCCTGAGAAGTATTAACATCCTGAATAGTAGCATAAGGCATGTAATTTTTCTTAGTTGAAATAACCCCAGATTTAATAATAATTTTAGACTCAGTGAAAGTGTATTCAATGGAATACCATCCAATTAATTGCCATATAATATAAATAACATCAATAAAAATGATTACAAAAAAAGCAATAGCAGTATATCTTGTTAATGACAATTTTAAATGAGAAATTAAATAAACCTGCATTTTACCAATGAACTGAACAGCCATTGGAGAAATAGAAAGTATAATAATTAATAAAATAACTCCATAAATTGCTTTTTTACATCCTAAAATCATATTAGGTTTAGTCTGGTAAATTACCATATCATTTACCATTGAATCATTTTTATTAAATAACATGATTATAATATTAGATATTACTTTTAAATAAAGTTTTACAAAAAAAAAGATTATGAAAAAAATAAGCCTCAGCTCGCCCATCATTCATCACATATCAGAGCTCATAGGGTTCATCATTGGCTTATCTTATTTTGAATTAATTTGTTTTAACCGAACATTACTCCGGCTTCTGTTTTAAACATTTCGTCTTCTTTGGTTTTATCTAGAACTTTATCAAC
>SUTL01000032.1 GCA_015062925.1 Methanobrevibacter thaueri | reverse complement strand
TGGTTCAACGGGGATAGCCTGATAAAATACTTAAATTAACCATTATTAAGTGAAAATAATTCAGGAATCCCCATCCTCTATAGGATGGGGTGGTTCAAAGTGTGAAAATTAAAATCAAATAAAAATGGGGAATTATTATTTTTTTCCCATATTTTTTTTGTGAATATTTGTTTTCACATCTCCAGATTTCCTATTAAATTCTTGAAAGAATCTATTATTATTTATTATCTTTTTCTTTTAAAATTAATTTATTAATTTGATTCTTTAATATTTATAATAGTATGATGTAAAATCATTGCTTTTTCAATTCAGCATACATATAAAAAATTATAATTCGGAGGAACAATCTGCAGAATAATTATTAATCAAAACAGCACATTTCTCAACTGTTTCCTGATCTAGTTTAACAACACTATTTTGAATCTGATGAATTAACTCATCAATAAATAAATCCTCATCAGTTAAAGGCATATTAATAACAACAACCTCATTATTAACAAATCCAACTAAAGGCTCCACAAAACAATTTCTAATATCATTATCATTTAAAAAGTTAATTAAATCTTCACCTAAAGCCAAAGCCTTTTGTTTAATTTTATTGTCCTTTGAAAATTTGGCCTGTTTGGTAGTGTATCTGAAACGTTTAATATTCCCAGCAAAAGAATATTCTTCAATTTTTTCATCATCAGTTTCAGATAATCGGATTAAACTTAAATTTTCATTTTCAGATTCTAATCTGAGTTTAGGATTATATTTATGAGATAATAATGCATATATTCCTGTTGGACCAACAACTAAATGATTAATATTGGATGTTGAAATAGGAATTTTAACATTATAGAATACATAATAATCATTAGATAATTCCAATAAATGATTTCTAATAATCCTTTTTCTTTCTTCCGGTTCCTTTTGCGGACTGTCTTTTCTCATATTATAGAAACCATAAATTATTCCAACTAATCCTAAAATCAAGGCTATAATTCCTAATCCACTATTAGTTGTTAATATTTCAATAATACTTAAAATAAATATGATAATTCCAATAATGAAAACTACATGTTTATAAAGTGAACTTACAAGGCCTGATTCTTCTTCGTTAGGTTTTTTATCCACATAATCTTTTTTAGAAGGAATTGCTTCTCCATTATTTGGTTCTTTTAATATTAATTTATCAAAAAATCCTGGGGATGTGTCTTCCTCTTCTTCGGAATCTATGTAGTCTTTACTTACTTTTTTAAAGAAGTCATCTTTAAGATAATTTTTTAATATATTGTAATCTTCAGTTTTTGGAAGTGCAAATTCTTTTCCAAATTTGGTTAAAACAGATTTTGGAATTGTTGTTCTTGCTTTTTTAGCTTGTTCTTCTTTTTTAAGTTCTTCTTCTTTTTTTGCTTCTTCTGCAATTTTCTGCATTTTTTCTTCTGAAAAGAATTCTCCAATTTTATCTGCGAATGTTTTTAAAGAGTGGTCGGGTTTTTCAATTTCTTCTTGTGGTGCTTCAGGGTCTTTTTTAGCTTTTTGTTGTTGTTCTTTTTTTCGTTCTTCAAGATAATTATCTAATTCTCTGTTCATTTCTTCATCTAAATATCTTAAAGACCCACCACAGCTGTCACATTCATAATCAAGTATGCTGTCATCACTTTTAATTTTATATTTCAATCCACATTCTCGGCATTGTACAATATATGAATTACTATAATTGTCAGAACTGAAAAATGAATTTTGAGCAGTAATTTCTTCATTGGAATCTTCTTCTAAGTATTCTAAGTCTCCGGCACATGAAGAACATTCAAATGTTGTGATATCATCAGTATCATCTAGTTGATATTTTGCACCACAGTTTTTACAGCATACTACCTTCATATATTATCCTCATTAAAATCAATGTATGGTATTATTTTATAATTTTTATTATTATATATGTTTCTAATCTATTACAAATTATCATGTTTTTTTTAATTGTTTATATATTTTATTTGAAAATTAATTATAATTTGTTATAATTAATTTAGGTATTATTTTAAGCTTTTTTCTCATAAATATGAATGTTATTAATTTTTTTTGCTTCAGTATAATTTTGTATATTGTTTAAAACTTTATCTGAAATATAATATGTGGCATTACTTTCATCTATGCTGTGCACGTCATTACTTTTTATTGCAAGTACATCACATTTAAACCACCAATTATATGGTCTTACATTATAAACTCCAATTGATAGGTTTTTATAATCTGGATTATTGTCAATAATATAATCGGAAGCTTGTTTAACTGATGTGAATTCATTTGTTGGTTCAAAGGTGAATGTGAATGTGAATGCCTGCACTATGAACAATGCAATTAGTATTAATGGGATTATATTCTTGTTAATTTTAATATGATTATTTATTGTTTGTATTGATAAAATAATAAAGTAAATAACTGCAGGGAATATTGGTAGCAGGTATCTATTTACTTTAATTGAAAAATAACTATAAAATATAATATTTGAAAAAATCCAGGCTAACATGAAAAGCTCTGTTTTATGTTCACTGTCTTTTCCTAGGAAATAAAATCCTATTAAAACAAGTAATGTGGTAATAACAGAACTGATTCTTGTAAAACTGATTATTGCTAATATAAAAAATATTAATGGTATAATATCTTTTTTACATGGTTTTCGTTTATTATCATATAACCATAATCCCATTCCTATGATTAATATTCCAATAACTCCCCAGGCTAAGGGTGAGGGATTTTCTAAAATAGGATTTCCATCAATCACTGTATGTGTATTTGAAATGAAATTAATAAAATTCGCCACATAATAACTAACATCCGGATTATATGCTGGGTCAAGATCTGTTCCCTGTGTTCCTTGAATTCCATTTGAAATCTGTCCTGTGGCGGTGAAATTACCATTACCCATTATCATAAGTGCAGATAAAACAATGATTAATATGATTAATCCAACACCAATACCTTTTAAAATAGGTTTCAAATCGTTTTTTTCAATTCCCAATCCTTTTTCATAAACATAATATAATACAAATGCAGGTAATGTTAAAAGAATAGTGTATCTTGTAAACACTCCTAGAATAAGGAATATTATTGCATATTGATAATATTTTGGATTTTCTTTTATAGCATGAACAGTTAATAATCCTGTCCATATTATCATGGTAACTGCTGGAATATCCAGTGTTCCATTTGCAAACCAGGTTAAATAAAGTGATAGGGAAGAATATATTATTGTTCCAGTTAAACTTAACTCTTCATTAAAGAATTTTTTTAAAAGTAAATATAATCCAATATTCCCAAAAACTGCAAATCCGCCGGTAACAATATAAATGGCGAATTTATCAACAAAACCCAAATAAAAAAATATTGATGTTAAAAAACAGATTAATGGGGATAAGTAAATTGTTCCTGTGGAACGGATATTTGTCCCAGTATAATATAGTGCATTTAAAAGATAAATATAAACATCAGAACAATGAATTCCTATTGTATTGTTGAAATTAATGTAATATCCAACTAGAACAGTACCTAAAATAGTTAAAAATAATAGGTAATATTTATCTTTTATACTTAATTCCTTAAACATTACTATATATATTCGTATATTATACTATAAATAGTATTTTAGAAAAGAGAACCTAATGCAAATGCAAGAAAAGCAATTAACATTCCAATTTTCAAATATTTTGATGATTTATGTGCTGTATTTTCATCTTGTGATTTAATAATTAAAATTGCGGAATAAATGAATATTATAACGGAAATTGCAATTATTGCCAGGTATAAAATTCCAAAAATATGATAATAATAAAGTAAAGGGCATAATGCACAGTCGATTATTATTAAAATTACTGCAATTATTGCAGGTATTTTTTCACCAATTAAAATAGGTAGTGTTTTCGCCCCATCTTTTTCATCACCTTTAATATCTTCAATATCTTTTATAATTTCACGTGCAGTTGTCATTACAAATGCGAAAAATCCTAGAAATATTGATGTTGTTACAATACTAGGATTATTTATGGTGTATCCTCCAAATACAAATCCAAAACCGGTCATAAAACCAACTGCAAGATTTCCAATTAATGGGGTTGATTTTAATTTATATGCATATAAGTATAATACTATGTCTGCAATTATAACTATTATAAATGGGATCCAGTTATTGGTGAGGTAACTGATTAAAAATCCACATATTGTTCCGGCTAAAAATAATAAATAAGCATAATCCCTTCCATTTTTAAGTGAAATCCTACCTGAGGGTATTGGTCTGTTGGGTTTATTTATCAAATCAATATTATAATCAAAATAATCATTTATAACATTGCCTGCTGCGGTTTCAAAAAATACGGTTATTATTGCTAGAATGATGGGGATGCTTATTGTTTTATCAATTAATGCAATAAGTATTATGGATATTGCTCCCATAAGGGCATTTCCGGGTCTTAATATTTCAATATATGGGTTCATTTTTTTATCCTCATATTAATTACTTATATTTATAATGTGGTTTAAAATCATTAATTATATAAATGTATATTTACTAACTTTATATTAGTATTTTATTTAATTTAAAGATTATATTAGCTGGTGTTATATTGGATAAGATAAAAATAGCAATTGTAGGAATGGGGAACTGTGCAAGTTCCTTAATCCAAGGAATACATTATTATGATGGTAAAAATCCAGAAGATGCAATAGGACTCATGCATTGGGATATAGGAGGATATTCTCCAAGCGATATAGAAATTGTAGCTGCTTTTGATGTGGATGCAAGAAAAGTTGGAAAAACAATTGATGAAGCAATATTTGCAAAACCAAACTGCACAACAGTTTTCCAAAAAGATATTCCAAAATATGATGTTAAAGTTAGTATGGGTCATGTTCTTGATGGTGTTGCAGAACACATGTCAAATTATGATGATGAATACACTTTTGTTGTAAGTGATGCTGAACCTGTTGACGTAGTTTCAGTTTTAAAAGAAAGCGGTGCTGAAATACTTGTAAATTACTTGCCTGTAGGATCTGAAGAAGCTGCAAGATATTATGCGCAATGTGCACTGGATGCGGATGTGGCATATGTAAATTGTATGCCAGTATTCATTGTAAGTGATAGCGAATGGGATGCTAAATTCAAAGCTAAAGGAATTCCAATTGTTGGTGATGATATTAAAGCTCAAATTGGAGCTACAATTACTCATAGAACATTAGCTAATTTATTCATGGATAGGGGAGTTAGATTAGATAAAACATATCAAATAAATACTGGTGGAAACACAGACTTTTTAAACATGCTTAATCGTGAAAGATTAGATTCTAAAAAAGAATCTAAAACTGAAGCTGTTCAATCAGTTTTAACTCAAAGAATGGATGATAGGGATATTCACATTGGTCCTAGTGATTATGTTCCATGGCAAAACGATAATAAATTATGTTTCTTAAGAATGGAAGGTCGTACATTTGGTGATGTTCCAATGAACATTGAATTAAGATTAAGTGTTGAAGACTCTCCAAATTCAGCTGGATGTGTTATTGATGCAGTTAGATGTTGTAAAATTGGTTTGGAAAGAGGTATTGGTGGACAGTTAACTTCAATTTCATCATATACTATGAAACATCCTCCTGTTCAATACACTGATGATGAAGCATATGAAAATGTTGAAAAATTCATTTCCGGTGATTTGGAAAGATAATTTTTCATTTTATTTTATTTTTTTCTACTTTTTTTTCTACTTTTTTTTTAAGATATCCTTATATATTTTATTTTACATAATATTAAATGTAAAATTTTTAATACTTTTAAAAAATTATAAGGAAGTTAACGATAATGTTTGGAAAAAAGATTACAATAATAGGGGTACTATTATTTGTTATATTTTTCAGTTTAACATTTGTCAGCGCATCACAGGATAATTCTACATTAGATGGATTAACAGATGATAATGCAGATATGATGTCCAGTTGTGCTGAGGATGTTAATGAAAGTTCAAATAATTTAAAACATGTTGATGAAAATATTGTTGAAGATGGAGAAGGCGAATTTGTGGATGTGTCTGAAGCATATGATTATTTAAATGCATTCAGAACAGAAAATGGCACCTGGCAATTAAATAGTGATGATGTTACAAAAACATATTTCAATACTGATAACTCCACTTGGTTATTGCCTTTGCAAAGAGATATTGAACTAGAGGAAACTGCAAAAACAAGGGCAAAAGAAATAGCGCAAGTATTTTCCCATACTCGTCCTGACGGCACTGACTGCTTTTCAGCTTTTCCAGAGGGACTTGTCAGTTGTGGTGAAAATATTGCATATGGATATGCAACATGTGCTGATGTTACTGAAGCATGGAAAGAAACTAATGATGACTATGCAGGTCAGGGACACAGACGTAATATGCTTAATGGGATGTTTAATTGCGTAGGTATTGCAGGATATAAAATGAATGGTATGATTTATTGGGTTCAGGATTTTGGAACCAGATATAATCCAACCAATCTAAGTTCAGAAGTATTCACTATAACAAATAATACTCCAAATCCTACTTTTAAAATTAAAATACCAAAATATGCTACTGAGAGAATTATTGTATATATAGATGGAAATCCTATGGAAGGTAAATATTTAACCTCTGGTGAAGCAAGTATTACTGTTTATGGGTTAACTCCTAAATCATATGTTGCTGAGGTTCTTTATGTTGGAGATTATAATTATAATAGAATTTCTAAAAAAATAATTATCAATGTTACACAATCCCAAACTCCAGTATCCAATCCCACATTCAGTTATTTAAATACTTTAATACAAATGACTCCAAAGTATGGTGAAATTAAACTGGAGAAAGATTATGTTTATGATGAAACTATTGATTCCAATTTAAAAGGTTGCATTTTTATATCTAAACCTATAACTATTGATGGTCAGGGACATGCCATTGATGCTAAAAATCAGGCAAGGATTTTTGGAATTCAAACTACTAATGGTGATGTAACATTTAAAAATATTAAACTTGTTAATGGAATCTGGGTTGGTGGAGCAATATATGCATATACCAATATTTCTGTTATTAATTCAACTTTCATTAACAATTCTGCAAACGGGGATGGAGGTGCAATATACTCTTCCAATGGAGTTAAGGTTGTAAATTCAAGTTTTATAAACAACACTGCACAATCCAATGGAGGGGCAATTTATTCTTCCAGTTCCATTTCTGTTATTAATTCAAATTTTACAAATAATAAAGCATCTGAATTAGGTGGAGCAATATACACTAAAACAAATTTAAACTCAACCAATTCAATATTCACAAATAACCGTAATTTGCATGTATATGCAGGATTGGATTTTGCTGATATCAATAATAAATTTTTCAATGACAAATATTTTGATATATTTATTAATGCTTCTAAAAATAATGTTGTTATAAATTTAAATGAGGATCTTATTGCAACACAAACAATAATTATCAGCGGAAATAATGTTGTAATTGATGGTAATGGATATGGAATTAATGCTCAAAATAAACACAGAATATTCTTTATAACAGGAAAAAACGTAACAATAAGAAACATTGTTTTAATAAATGGAAATTCTTCAAATGGAGGTGCCATATATTCAGAATCACCTATTTTAATTTCTAATTCTTATTTTGCTAATAATTCTGCTCAAATGGGTGGGGGAGTGTATTCACAATCAGCAAACATCACCCTTATCAATTCTTACTTTGTTAATAATTTTGCTCAGATGGGTGGAGGAGTATACTCTGCATTCGGAGATATTAAAATCACTGGTTCTGTGTTTGCCAATAATCTAGCTATAAATGGTGGAAGTGTATGTTCAAGTTCATCTGCCATTGTAGTAAGGGATTCTAATTTCATTGCAAATATTGCTCAAAGAGGAGGAGCATTATACTCTTTCAATGGATTAATTTCAATCAGCAATTCCAATTTCACTAATAATATTGTAGAAGATTTTGAAAAAACTGGAAAAACAGAAGGAGGATCCATATATAATCATAAAGGTGATGTTTTCATTGAAGGTTCTAAATTTAATAATAACAGTGCAAATTACGGAGGAGTAATTCATACCGGTGGAAATATTATTAATTTCATCAATTCAACTTTTGAAAATAATCATGCATTACTTCAGGGGGGAGGAGTAGCTCATACTACTGCAAATGTCAATATTACAAATTCCATTTTTAAAAATAACGCCGCACCAGCATATGGTGGAGCAATTTTTAATTACGGCGAAGATTTAGGTAAAGTTTTCGTTAAAAATTCCATATTTACAAATAACACTTCCGATGCAGGTGCTGCAATTGTGAGTCTGATTAAGGTTGATGTTTCAGATTCAATATTTGCCAATAATTCCGCAACTGGCTATGGAGGTGTAATTTCAAATTGGGGTGAAATCTCTATTTCAAATTCAACCTTTTTAAATAATACTGCTCCAACTGGTGGAGTAATATGTAATTATGGTAAAAATGTATCTATGACAACTTCTAATTTTATTAATAATTCCGCATCTAATGCAGGAGGAATAATTTATAATTTAGGCGGACTTATAATTACAAATTCCAATTTCACTAATAATAACGCACCATTAGGCGGTGTAATTTCTAATGATGGTAATGTTTATGTTTTAAATTCAATTTTTATAAATAATTCTGGTGAAAAAGGAGGAGTAATTAGAAATGTGGGAGATAAAGTTTCAATTAGAGATTCCACTTTCCTAAATAATTCTGCAAAAACCGGAGGAGCAATTTATAATCATCATGAAGGCAATGTTTCCATTATACATTCTTCATTTAAAAATAATAATGCAGAGTATGGTGGAGCAATTTACAGTGAAAATGACATGTACTGGTATATTGGATATGAAGTAGGATATGATAATGGTTATGTTCATGTTAGCAATTCCAATTTCATTAATAACAATGCAAGTTATGGTGGAGCAATCTATAATTTGAATAATACATTTTCAATTTTTAACTCTAGCTTTATAGACAACAATGCAAGTTATGGTGGGGCCATAAGTGATTATCAGGGTAGTGGTGCAGCTCAAAATTCCACGTTTATCAATGAAAAAGTAACCTGCGATATTCTCAATGCTAAAATGAAATTAATCAATTCAAAATTCTTTGAAAATAATATTGATGTTACTGATAAATATATGAACACTTCCAATACTAATACTGACAATAACAATAATACTACTAATACAAATTCCACAAATGCTGTAACCACTGCTTTTGCAGCTAAAAACAAATCATTCAAAGCAAAAATTAAAACTAAAAAATACACAATAACATTAAAAGCAGGTAAAAATCCTGTTAAAAAAGTTAAAGTGTATATAAAAATCAAAGGAAAAACTTACACTGCAACAACAAACAATAAGGGGAAAGCAACATTTAAAATAAAGAAATTATCTAAAAAAGGTAAATATAAAGCAACATTATCATTTAAAGGTAATGCTTACTATAAAAAAGTATCCAAAAAAATCAATATAAAAATTAAATAGATTAAAATTATTTTTAATCTATTCTTTTTTTGTCTAATTTTTGATAATTTTATATAATAATAAAAACATATATTATAGTTGGATAATTATATGATTATTTTTTAAATCAAAATTAAAGAGGTGTAATTTAAATGGCAAAAGTAAAATTTACAGAAACAGCGCTTCGTGATGCTCATCAATCTTTACTTGCAACTAGAATGAGAACTAGAGATATGATTCCTATTGCTGAAGAAATGGATAAAATTGGATATTTCTCAGTTGAAGCTTGGGGTGGAGCTACTTTTGATACTTGTATCAGATATTTAAATGAAGATCCCTGGGAAAGATTAAGACAATTAAAATCTGAATTCAAACGCACTCCTATTCAAATGCTTTTAAGAGGACAGAATTTAGTTGGTTATAAACATTATCCGGATGATATTGTTACTAAATTCGTTGAAAAATCCTATGAAAATGGTGTTGATGTTTTCAGGATTTTCGATGCATTAAATGATGTAAGGAACATGGAAAAAGCAATTAAAGTTGCAAAAGATCAAGGAGCACATGTTCAAGGAACAATCAGTTATACAATAAGTCCAGTTCATAGTTTAGATGATTTTGTAAAATTAGCTAAAGACCTTGAAGCACTTGACTGTGATTCAGTAGCTATTAAAGACATGGCAGGATTAATAACTCCTAATGCAGCTTATGATTTAGTATCTGCTTTAAAAGAAGAAACTGATTTACTTGTAGATTTACATTGTCATTGTACTAGTGGAATGACACCTATCAGTTATTATGCTGCTTGTCAAGCTGGAGTGGACATTTTAGACACTGCAATTTCACCTCTTGCATGGGGAACATCACAACCACCAACAGAAAGTATGGTTGCAGCACTCCAAGGAACAGAATTTGACTCAGGAATAGATTTAAAATTATTAACTGCTATTAAAAAATACTTTGAAGATATTAAAGAAAAATACTTAGGATTACTTGATCCAATATCCGAAAGTGTTGATACCGATGTATTATTATATCAAATCCCTGGAGGAATGCTTTCAAACCTTATTTCACAATTAAAAGAACAAAATGCAATTGACAGATATAATGATGTGCTTGATGAAATGCCACGTGTCAGAAAAGACATGGGATACCCGCCACTTGTAACTCCAACAAGTCAAATTGTAGGAATTCAATCAGTAATGAATGTTCTAGGTGGAAAAAGATATAAAACAGTATCTAATGAAGTTAAAGAATATATGAAAGGAATGTACGGTAAATCCCCATCCCCAGTTAATCCTAAAATCGCTAAAAAAATAATTGGTGATGAGGAAGTTATCACCTGCAGACCAGCGGATCTACTTGAAGATGAATTTGAAAAATACAAATCTGAAGGTGAAAAAGAAGGATTTGTCAAATCAGATGAAGATGCTTTAACTTACGCATTATACCCTCCAATTGCTCCAAGATTCCTTAAAGGAGAACTTGAAGAAGAAGAAATTCCATCTCCACATCCAATTGATGCAGATGAAGGTATTGGAATTCCAACAGAATATAGTGTTGAAGTTGACGGTGATGTCTTTGATGTTAAAATCATGCCTACAGGATTTATTGAAATCGGCGGAGGAGATGTTCCTATGGTTGAAGCAGACCCGGATGCAGTATCCTCACCAGTTCAAGGGATGGTAACTAAAATCAACGTTAACATTGGAGATAAAGTAGGGGAAGGAGATACTATTGCAGTAATAGAAGCTATGAAAATGGAAAACGACATCCAAGCTGAAAAAGCAGGTGTTGTAAAAGAAATATTCGTAGAACAAGGAGACGCAATAAGTATTGGAGATTCAATAATGGTAATTAAATAAAATTACCATAATAACTCTTTTTTTAGGATAATTATGAAAGATCTTTTCGATGAAATCCAATTGAAGGATTTAAAACTTAAAAGCAGAATTGTCAGAACAGGTACTTGGGAAACAGAAACAGAACAAGGGGGATTTTTAACACCCTCAATATATGATAGATATGAAAAAATCGCAAGCTCAGGAACCGGTTTAATAGTGTCTGAAATATTTGCATTAGATTATAAAGACAGGTTCTTCCCTTATTCAGCTAATTTAAACTATAAAGCTTTTATCAAAGATTATAAATTAATCACAGACATTTGCCATGAATATGATGTGCCAATCTTAGGTCAATTGGCATTTTTCTACTATGATGATGGAGTTAATCAAAAAGTGGAAGCAAATGATATTTCCGAAGAAGGTATAAGAAAACTTCAAAGTGAAGTAATTATGGCTGCTAAAAAATTCTCATTTGCAGGTTTTGATGGAATACAATTAAACATGGGAAATAATTTCTACTTGTCACGTTTCATGAATCCATATTTTAATCAAAGAAACGATAAATATGGGGGTAGTACTGAGAATAGGGTTAGAATTTCATCAGAAATAATAAAAGTTATTAAAAAAACAATGGACCTGCATGTAAATTGCAGAATTAATCCATGGGATGTTAGAAAAGGAGGAGTTACTGCGGATGAAAGCATTGCCATTGCATCTGAACTTGAAAAAGCAGGTGCTGATAGTTTACAGTTAACCGCACGTACAATATCTCAAGTTTATGATAAAGGTGAAAAACATCCATTTCTAATTTATTTCGATGATTTAGTTAATACTATTAATATTCCAGTTATTTTAGGAGGATCATTAAGAGAAATGTCTAAAATAAATGAAGTATTAAATAATTCAAAAGTAGAATTAATATCAATGTCAAAACCATTTGTAGCTCAACCAGATTTTTTAGCAGATTGGAGAAATAATGGTTCTGGAATAGCAATCTGTCAAAGTTGTAATAATTGTTATTCTAAAAAAACAAGTACTTGTTTTAAACATTAAAACAAGTTTTTTTTTTAATTATTTATCTTATAGTTTCGTTTTATTTCTTTTTAAATATTTAAAGAGATTTATTTCTTTTATAAATTTATTGCTTTTATAAAATAGAGAAGGTTTCATGGTAAATTCAAATATGGGGAATATATGGTAAAATTATAAATTGTGGTTGATTGTAATATATAGTTTCTTACCAAAAGTTTATACCTAATGAATTATAGAAATATATTCATGGAAAAGTTTAATAATAAAATTGAAAAACATTTAGAGCTTTCTGAAATTGCAGATATGTTAAAAGAGTACAAGGAATATTACAATGTTTATAGACGTCTTTTGATAATTCACATGGTTGCAAACGGTGAAAGTATTGCTAAAGCCTCAAAAAACATTAATATTTCAAGAAAAACAGGTGAACGATGGGTAAAACAATATAATGAAAATGGGGTCGACGGTTTATTTTCAAATTATTCTGATTGTGGAAGGAAATCCTACTTAACGGACCAACAATTGAAGGAATTAAAAGAAATCATCACAGGTAATGAAGAAAAATATAATTTAAAAGATGTACGAAACTTAATTGAAGAAAAATATGGCATAACCTACAGCGAAAAGCAAATATGGGTCATTACAAGACAAAAACTAAATTTAAACTGTGGAAAACCATTCATTGAATACAACACACGTCCTGAAAATCCAGAAGAAGATCTTAAAAAAAACTAAGCGCGGTAGACCTAAATACGGAATATTTTGCTTTTTTAGACGAAACATCTTGTCAAAATGTTCCAAATGTTACAAGAGTATTATATGCTCCTGGAGAAAAAAATATACAAATAAAACATCCAGTAAATTTGGAATAAATGTAACTGGCTTTCAAGGAATCAATTGCAACTCATATATGGAAGTAAATACAAAAAACAATGCATTTCAATTTGTAATTACATTATGTCATTACCGTATTGAAAACATGGAAAACACTTTCGGTAAACAATTAATCGAAGAAGCAATAAACAATGAAAACTTGTCTGATAAAGAAATAAAAAAATATTTATCCTCTAAATCATTAAATGAAATGGATTTAATAAATAAAATCAATAATGAACTATATAACGACAATTCCCAACAGATTTCCATTGAAAAAATTCAAAAAATCTGCAGGAAAGAAGACAACAACAATTCCCGAAAAATATGGAATGAAAAAAGATCAAGATTACTGAATAATCTATTAAATCCACAAATAAATGAAATAAACTCAAAAGAAAAAAGAATAAACATTATTTTAGATAATGCAAGGATACATCATGCTAAAATCGTTGAAAAAGCTTGTGAAATATTGAACATAAACCTGATTTTTTTACAACCCTACTGTCCAGATTTAAATCCTATCGAAGATGTATGGCGTAAAATCAAATCTGAAGTATATAAATCAATTTATGGTAATTTAAACGAATTAATAGAAATATTTAAAGGAGAATTCTACAAAATAATTGATTTAACCTCCTTCTACGCAAACTGGGTCAATGAATATTTAGGTACAAACATTTGGTAAAACACTATATATTTAAATATTAAAATCTATATAATATATAT
Source organism: Methanobrevibacter thaueri (assembly GCA_015062925.1). Lineage (GTDB taxonomy): Archaea > Methanobacteriota > Methanobacteria > Methanobacteriales > Methanobacteriaceae > Methanocatella > Methanocatella thaueri_C. Next base: position 6,683 of record SUTL01000032.1, on the reverse strand, counting down.
TACATATTTTTTAAATCAAGTGGTGCAATGAATATGAAATTAAGGAATTATTTAATTATTTTAATATTAACAATTGTGTTGATGCATAGCATTTCTACAATTTTTGCTACTTCAAATGAAAATATGACTATGGTGCATGAGATTGATTATAATAATAATGAAAATGTTTCAATAGGTTATAATGAAGTAAATGAAAATGAGGGTATTTTATTAAATAATCTTGATAATAATAATGAAATCGTCCGTGAATTTGATGATGAATCTGATGAGGATATTGATGATGAATTGGATGATGAAAATAGTGTATTGGATGATGAGGATATTGAGGAATATTTATCTGGTATTGATGCATCTGATGAATATTTGAAGTTTGTCAAGTATTTAATTAAAAATAAAAAATTTAGGTTTAATAATTTTTTAGATCAAAGTGAGGATGATAATGCTGATGATAGTATTAATAATAATGATGATGGCGAAGGATATTATATCTATGCTTCTGAAACTTATAATGGGAAGGCATATGATGGAAGTGAATTAATAATTCCTTTGGGGCATGAATATTATGTTCCTATAACTCAAAGAATTAATTATATCTTAGATGATTATTGTCCAGATATAATTTATTTAAAAGATAATCATTATTCTTTAGATGAATTCTACTTGGGATGGTTAATAAACGATGAAAAATATCAATCTTGTTTATATTCTTCTAATAAAAATACTCTACCGAGTACTCCATTCTATACTTCTTTAGAGTTATCTTCGTTTGATTTAAGAAATGTTAATGGACAAAATTATACTACTCCTGTAAAGAATCAGGGTACAGAAGGTAATTGTTGGGCTTTTGCTCCAATTGCTGCTTTAGAATCACATTTGTTGAAAACTGAAAACAAATCTTATGAATTTTCTACTAATATTGATTATTCTGAGAATAATTTAAAAAATGTAATGAGTTCTTTAGGTGAAATGGGTACTGATATGTTAGTAAATGGTGGGGGTAATATTGGAATGTCTATTCCTTACTTTATTCGTTGGAGCGGGCCTATTTTAGAAAGTCAGGATAAGTACCTTAATAATGATGTTATGGAAGATTATAAAGCATTAAAACATGTACAGGGAGTAATATATATTCCTCCTAGGAATAATTCAACGGATAATGATAGAATCAAAGAGGCAGTATATAATTATGGGGGTGTTGTAACTTCATTGTACTGGAGCAAGGATAAATATTATGAAGTAGGTCAAAATTATTATAATCCTAATCAAATAGGTAAAATTTGGCATGAAATATGTATTATCGGTTGGGATGATAATTATTCTAAAACAAACTTTGGATTACAACTGGATACAATGGGTGATGGTGCATTCATAGTTAAAAATAGTTGGGGTAATACAGAAGGGGATGATGGTTATTATTATGTGTCCTATTATGACATTACATTAGCTAAATATGGTGATGTAGAGCTGGGTGGAGCTACAGGATATGCTTTTACCTTAGTTGAAAATAATACTAATTATGGAAAAAATTACAATTATTCTCCATTAGGTGTAACAAGTTGGGAAATAACTAATTCAAATTATGCTAAATATCGTAATCAATGGACAACTGATTGTAATGTAACCTTAAAATCTTGCGGGGTTTATGTTAATGATGCGGTTAATTGTTCAATAAATATTACTATCAATAATCAAAGAGTAGGTGGGGCAAATAAAACACTTAATTATGGGGGGTTTCATACAATTCCTCTTAAGGATGCAGTAAAAATAAATAAAGGCGAAACATTCGCTGTAGAAATTACATTAACCTCAAACATTAAAAATATTTTATTGCCTATAGAAATGCCATGGGGAAATTATTCTAAAGCAACATCAAATATTAAAGAATCAGAATATTCTAATGGAAAGGATTGGGTAGACATTTCCACTAAATTTAAAAATACTAACTATTGTATTCATGCTTACACAGAATATGGAAATCTTACACCTACTAAAATTGAAGCATCAGATTTAACAATTAGATATGGTGAAAATATTTTCATTATCGCAACATTATATGATTCAAATAATATTCCATTAAAAAATAATGAAATAACATTTTCCATTAATAATGAAGACTATAAGGCAATAACTAATGATGATGGTCAAGCTTCAATACAAATTAATAAAGATGTAGGCACATACAAAATTATTATACGGTATTTTGGAAATGAAAAATATGAAGATAGTAGGAAAACAATAACTTTGTCTATAAACTCACATTCAAATATACAACAAAAAACTGATGTAAAAATTAATTTAAATGATGTTGAAATTAATTCAATAATAAAATTCCAATTAACTTCATCAAATAATAATCCCTTAAGTGGTGAAAAAGTAATTCTTAAAATTGGGTCAAAAAAATATACAAAAAGTTTAGACATGAATGGATATTTCATATCAAAAAAAATTTTCAAGAATCCAAGTAAAATAAAAGTAATTTATAAGGGAAGTGAAAGGTATAATAAAAAAACAAAATCTGCATATATTTATGATGTAATTACTAAAATTAATGGTTTTAAATCATGCAAGGATGATGAAAAATTATCATTGTCTATTTCTGTGAAAAAATTAAATGTATACTTTACTTTATCTGGAGAACAAAAGAAAATCAAGTTTAGAAATAAAAAAGCAACATTTAATGTTAAGAACTTTAAGTTAAAGAAAGGAAAAACTTATACATTAAAATTCACATCAAAAAGTAAATTATGGCATGTGAAATATACTTATAAACTAAAAATTAAAAAATAAGGTTATGTCAGTTTTATTTAATAATATAGTTTATTTAATATATATGTATTATTAAATGAAAATTTGTTATATTTTTTTGTGAACTGGGAGGGATTTTATGCTTGATAAAAAATTATTTGTATCTTTATTATTTATATTGGTTATTTTGCAAGTTTCATCTATAAATGCACACAATGATACAGAGTGTAATTTAAATAATAATATTAATAATACTGATTTTTTAGAAGTAGATGATATTGAATTTCAGGATAATATATTTGAAAGTGATAATACTGGAAATCCTATAGAATTCAATCAAGGTGATAAGATTCCTGTGCATATTAATAGTCCTAGTATGGGGGAATTGAAGGTTTTAGTTGATAATAATGAGTATGGTTTATGGAATTTTTCAAATAATGAAACTCTATATATTCCAACTTTTAATCCTGAATCATTTGAAAATGATAGTATAGTGAACATGGATGTGGGATTGCATAATATTTCTTTTATCTTCAATTTTAAATATTTTTCTCACTATACTGTAAATAGATTATTTGACATGAATTCAACATTAAATTTTCAAATAAATAATGATTATTTCTCTCCTATCCAAAGTAATAATTATACCTACAATTCCACGATAAATATTCTTAAAAAAGAAAAAACAATACATATCGTGAAATTTAATTATTATAATTTATGTGAACATGGTGAATATGAAATTCACAGAGACTATATCAAGAAATATTGTCTTGATTATGGAGTTATTATTTCAGATGATAAGGAAGTTATTTTTAAAGATAAGTTTTTTTTAACTGATAATGTAGTGAAAGATGGATTAGATTATATTTACTATCCGGGTTCCTATAATTTTACAGTTGTTAATCTTGATGATGGAACAAAAGACAGTATAATGTTTAAAGCTTTGAAATATAAACCAAAATTAAATATAAAACACATTATAAATGAATCAAATATAACATTTCAGATAACAACTGTATTGGGTCATGAAGGATTTTGCTATATTACTGTAGATAATATAACTAAAGAATCTTGGGCAAACTACTATGGCCCTATAGATAATGTGACTTTTGAAAATTTAAGTTCCGGAATTCATACTATGAGTTTGTATTGTGAGGAATATTCCGAAGCAGAGTCATTTTTTTATGAAATGACTTTTGAAATTGAAAATACTCATAATAACTCATATGAGGATAATAATACATTAATTAATCAAAACAATACTTTAAATAATAATACTCCGATTAATATGACTTTTATTAAAGGAGATGGTACTTTTAACGCTACAAATCCTTTAGATGGTAATGGAAAGCATAATTTTGTTAAAAATCTAAATTCAAAGAAGAAAAATAATGTCAAATCAGAAAAAAAAGTGGAAATCTCCACATTTGGAGATATAAAATCTGCTGATTTAAGTGATGAATTATCAACACAGAAATCATATGAAATTATAGAAAAATCAACATTAAACTCTGAAAATATACTAATCAAAATAATCCTATTAATACTCATGTTAATATCATTAATGATAGGATATTTTAAATTTAAAAAATAAATGAGGTTGATAAAAAATGTTCAACAATAAAAAAATAATCTATATATTGTTATTATTTATTTGTATGGCACTGACAATATCATTTGTTAATGCACATGACAATATTACTAAAGATATTGGGGGAGAAAAATTAATTATTTCACAATCAACTCAGAACAAGTCGTTTAATGATTTAAATAATGAAATCAATAATGATTTGAATAAGTCTGAAATTAAATTAACTAATAATTACACTTATCAGGATGATGATTCAAAAGATGGGATAAGTATTAATCGTAGTTTAACTATTGATGGACAAAATCATATAATCGATGGTAAACATAAATCTAAAATTTTAATTATCAATGCAATAAATGTAACCTTAAAAAATATTATATTTATGAATGGGAATGCGAATTTACAAATGGCAGGTGCAATATTTTTCACTTCTAATTCCTCGGGAAATATTATAAATTGTACATTTATACATAATAAAGCATACACAGCAGGAGCAATATTTTATGATGAAAACACTACGGGGATTATTATTGATAGTGTATTTATTAATAATAATGCTGGATATGGTGGAGCTATTTTCCAATATCCATTTTCAAATACCTTAATAAAAAATTGCATATTCCATAATAATAAAGCCACTATGAGTCCGGATTATGGTGGGGGTGGTGCAATTGTATATAGCCTTAACAGTACTGGAACTGTTGAAAATTCAATTTTTACAAACAGTTCATCAACATCACGCGGAGGAGCAATTGCATTTTTACAAGATTCAAGTGGAAAAATTAATAATTGTACTTTTAAAAATAATGATGCAAAAGATGGTGGGGCAGTATATCATACTGATCATGCTAATACAACAATTTCTAATTCAATATTTATTGATAATAAAGCGAAAAATGGTGGGGGTGCAATATACAATACATGGACGGATAATACAATATTAAACTCAACATTCACTAATAACAAAGCAGATAAAGGAGGAGCAATTTACAATTATAAAGGAAGAAATAACCTTATTAACAAATCTATTTTCATTGAAAACTCAGCAACAAGAGGTGGAGGAGTATATTATCGGGATTTGGGTAAAGGAATTGTTAATAATTCTATATTTATAGAAAACAGTGCTCAATACGGTGGAGGAGTATATTATCCAAATAATGAAAGTAGGGGTATTGTTAATAACACATTATTTGCCAGAAACTATGCTAAAAATATTAGTACAACATATAGAGGAAATGCATACAACTGTACAATAATAAAAATAACTCCAAAAATAATGTTAGACAAATTAAACTTTATATTTAATAATGAGGATTATTTAAAAATACTTTTTAAAGGATTCAACAATTCATTACTTACAAATAATTCTGTTAATGTAGAAATTACTGGTATTTTTAATAATGCTTTTACAACAAATTCTAATGGTGAAATTATCATATCCACTAAAAATTTGCTCATAGGATCTTATAAAGTAATAGTTTCTTTCACTGGTGATGATAACTATGAAAACACTACTATAACTCAAAATTTATTTATAACTAAAATACCTACTAAAATAGTAGCTAAAAATAAAAAATTCAAAGCCAAAAAGAAACATAAAAAATATATTATATTCTTAAAAGATTATAAAAACAATGCAATAATCAAAACTAAAGTTACTTTAAAAGTTAAAAATAAAAAATACATATTAAAATCAAATAAAAAAGGAAAAATAATATTTAAACTCAAAAATTTAAATAAAAAAGGCAAATACAAATCCATTGTTAAATTTACAGGAAATACATATTATAATGCTGTGACAAAAAAGGTCAAAATTATAATTAAATAATTTGCTTTGATATTTTTTTTCATTTTTGTGCATCAAGCAATTTTTTTTTTTAAAAGTTAGATGGGAAATAATTTCTACTTGTCACGTTTCATGAATCCATATTTTAATCAAAGAAACGATAAATATGGGGGTAGTACTGAAAATAGGGTTAGAATTTCATCAGAAATAATAAAAGTTATTAAAAAAACAATGGACATGCATGTAAATTGCAGAATTAATCCATGGGATGTTAGAAAAGGAGGAGTTACTGCGGATGAAAGCATTGCCATTGCATGTGAACTTGAAAAAGCGGGTGCTGATAGTTTACAGTTAACCGCACGTACAATATCTCAAGTTTATGATAAGGTGAAAAACATCCATTTCTAATTTATTTCGATGATTTAGTTAATAGTATTAATATTCCAGTTATTTTAGGTGGATCATTAAGAGAAATATCTAAAATAAATGAAGTATTAAATAATTCAAAAGTAGAATTAATATCAATGTCAAAACCATTTGTAGCTCAATCAGATTTTT
>SUTL01000148.1 GCA_015062925.1 Methanobrevibacter thaueri | reverse complement strand
AAAAAACAAAAAAAAAAAAACAAAAAAGAAAAATAAAAAATATACGGTCATCATTAAAAACCATAAAAACCAACCAATACCAAATATAAAAGTCACATTAAAAATTAAAAACAAGAAATACAATGCAAACACAAATAAAAAAGGAAAAGCCACATTCAAACTCAAAAAATTAAACAAAAAAGGCAAATACAAAACAACAATAACCTGCACTGGTAATGCATATTATGAAAAAACAATCCAAAAAGTGAAATTAACAATCAAATAAATAGAAATAGAGATTGTTTGATAATCTCTATCATTTATTTTTCTAAAAAGAAGTTTTAAACATTAATTTTACTGTTAATTAAAGAGTCATCGCCGGCTGAAATTATTTCTCCATCTAAAACTTCAATTACTCTGTCAGCTAGTTTAGCTACATCCATATCATGTGTAACAATTATTAGTGTTACATTCTTATCTTCGTGTAAATTAATTAGAAGCTTAAGGATTTTATTACTTGTCTTTGAATCTAGTGATCCTGTGGGTTCATCTGCTAATATTATTGATGGTTCATTTGCCAGTGCTCGGGCGATTGCAACTCTTTGACGCTCACCACCAGATAATTTATTTGGCAAAATTTTTGCCTTATCACTAAGACCCACATCATCCAATAATTTTAAAGCCCTATTTCTCATCTCTTTAGAAGATAAACCTTGAGTATACATTGGAATTTCTATATTTTCAACAACAGAGATATTAGGGATTAAATTATGTAACTGAAAGATAAATCCTATTTTCTCTGCTCTGAATTCATTTAATTTTTTAGATGATTTTAAATCCTGACCTGCAACATTAATATTACCTGAATCCGGAATATCCAATGCACCAAGCATGTTTAAAAGAGTTGATTTACCGGAACCAGAAGGCCCAATAATAGATACAAACTCCCCATTTTCAATTTTAAGATTAATACCATTTAAAGCTTTGATTTTACCATTTTCATAGCTTTTATATAATTCTTTAATTTCAACTGCACTCATTAAAACCACCTTTTATTCATACCTCAACGCTTCAGTTGGAGGTAATTTAACCGCTTTAACAGCAGGATATAATCCACCAATAATACCAACAATAATTGCTATACCAAATGCCTGTATGAAAATTTTAGGAGTAAACATTGGAGTAATACCAATTTGCGGACATAAAACCATACATGCAGCAAAACCAATGATTGACCCAATTATTGCAGATACAATTGTAATAACCAATGATTCTCCAACAATCATTGTGAGGATTTTTTTATTTGACCATCCTACAGCTTTTAAAACTCCAATTTCTCGGGTTCTTTCGAAAACTGACATTAACATAGTGTTGATTATTCCAAGACCACCAACTATTATTGCTAAAAGTGAAATTGCCCATGATGATGTTTCTAGCATGTTCAACATTGTAGCCATTTGATCCATTTCCATTACAGAAGTAATAGTGGTGATATCATCACCATATTTCTCATCAATTCTATCTGCAACTTCCTGAGCATCAACACCTTTTTGGACTTTAACATAAATGTTTGAAATTGAATCTTCATCATCCATTAGTTTTCCAACTTTGGAAATTGATGTGAATACCCCTCCAGCCATATTTGAATCTCCGGATTCATATATTCCAACAATTTCAAATTCCTCACCATCGATTTTAATATTATCTCCTATTTCATAATCATTATCGTCAGCATAGATTTCTCCAAGAATAACTTCATTTTTACCGTCTTTAAATATTTCACCTTCTTTTAGGGATAAATCCGCCAGTTTAATACCGTCAGGATCAACACCTATTAAAGTATTCATATAATCATCACCAACTGATGTTAGTACAACATATATTGGGTAGGCTTCATCTACACCTTCAACACTTGCAATTTTATCTGTCCAGGAGGAATCTATTGTATTAGTTCCATATGCTGAATCTCCGGTTTCTTTTCCTGAAATCTGGAAATCCGCACCTCCGGCATGAATTGTTTCTTCAAAAGTATCAACTAAACCATCTGTAATTCCCCCAAGAGCAACAATAACAATAATTCCTATTGCAATACCTACAATAGCTAGAATTGCACTGTTTTTCCTCCTGAATGGGTTTTTAAGAATAAATTTTAAAAATGACATAGAATAATATTAGATATGTAACATATAAATAACTAATTATTATATGAACTAAGATGCAAAAATCAGGTGATGAAATGCACAAAGAAATTTTAATTGAAAATATTGATAAAATTCACACCACTGAAATGGGTGTTGGAAGAATACAGAAAAATTTAGAAATTATTGAAGAACCTGTAAGTTATTGTATTTCAAAACTTAAACAGGAAAACTCAGAAGTTGTAAAAAAAGGTAAAAATTATTATGTTAATGTTGATGATTGCATAATAACTATTAATTCCAGTAGTTTCACTATAATAACTGCCCATAAAGTTAAATAATAGAAAACACTATTTATTTTGAATTATATATTTGTTCAAAAGCTTATTTAATTTAATTTAAGTATTATAATTCATAATTATTTGCAAATCATTCATTGATTAATTCAACATCATCCCTATGGTTTTGATATTGGTTTAAATGTTAAAAAGAAACAAGAAATAGACTAATATCTTGCCAAATCAAGTGAATATAAATAAAAAAAAGAAGAGATTATAAATCTCTTTAAATTTAATCCATATCTTCAAATCTGGATTCTAATTTTTTCATTACACCAGGAAGTGAAGTGTATTCCATTTCCTCAGCAGGTAATCTGTGAGGTTCAAATGG
>SUTL01000031.1 GCA_015062925.1 Methanobrevibacter thaueri | reverse complement strand
AAAGATATGATAATTATTAAACAATATATAATAAATTTTAAAAAAATGATTGGTTTAAATATATCTTTTAACATAATAATCTACAATTAGCAATAAAAATTATTAAAATATAAACAAAGTCGGAAAGTACCTTCCAGCAAAATATTGGTGATAAAAAAATGAATAAAAAACCCCGAAAAATCAAACAAAAAGAATATAAAAAAATTAAAAAAACATACCTAACAAAAACACAAAGCCTACGCACAATATACCTTGAAACAAACCGAAAAACATACATAGACAAAAAAACATTCATAAAAATAATAAACAAAATAAGAATAAAAGAAGGATATCCCGAATTCACAACAAAACGGGACATATCAAAAAAATACCGAAAATACAATTACTTAAAACCAAAATAATTAATAATCCACATAATACCTAAGAACAGCAGCAATACCACCAAAAGCCCTGAAAAGTTGCATACCCTCCTCAGTCTCAGTAGAAATAAATTCAACATCAGTATTCATTTCTTCAGCCTTTTCAACAAACTCATCAGCCAAATCAATAGAAGATACTTCCTTCAAAATCTCATTACAATTAGGACATTTCTCCTTTAAATTATCCGCTTCAGCCTGAGTTTTAACAGTAATCTCCTTTTCAAACCCACAAGCACAAGAAAACTTCTTACGCATACTAGTTAAATCCTCAGATAAAAGTAAAACATCAACAGCACCCATAATCAAATTATTCCTAACCTCATCCTCACCATAAGAAGAAAGACCCTTATCCTTAATTAACTCCTTAATAAATCTCTGAACAAGTTTTTTCTCATGCATCACATCCAAGTTTTCCAAATCATCAGCAGATTTAGTAATAACCTCACGAATACCTTCCTCACCAGTGTAAGAAGTATCTACAATAGTAATAACCTTATTTTTAAGTTCATACTGAAGATAATCCCCATCATAAAAATCCTTTTTAGTAAAACCAGGACCACCAATAATAATACCCTTCAAATCATCCTTAAGAGGTAAAAATGCTTCATTCATATGATCCCCAATACGTTTTAAAAACTGATGAGCCAGATCCTCAATAACCCTATCAAACCTTCTTTGAGATTGTCCTCCAGCCTTATGTTTACCTGGAACACCACTAGTTAAATGACCTAGAACAGTTTCTCTTTTACCCTTTAAAGTAGCATAAGTAGCTTCATTCCTATCAATAACAGCCACACCATAAACATCATGTTCTTCAATCATATACTCCAAAGGCTCTAAGAAAAATTCATTATTACACTTATACCAATAAGTAGGAACCGGTTCAGGAGGTTCTAAAACATATTTCTCCATTTTCTCAGTACCTGGACCACCTTTAGGAATCATACCCACAAACAAGACAATACCATTTTCAGGAGGTTGCTTATACAATTTAATACTTTCCAAAATAACCGCAATAGCAGATTGCACATTTTTTCTTGTTTGTTTACTTTTAATATTAGCACTCTGACCCATTTCATCTCTCATGTGCTTACCAACATCACTTAACTGTTTAGTTGGTGGAATATAAACGGAAACAAGCTCTGTACCTCTACCTCTTTTATTTGATAATTCTTTTAATGTTTTTTTAAATTCATATAATTCTTTTGATGATACGTTAGCCATGTTATCCCCATAAAATTAAATTAATTATAATAGATATAATTATATAAAAACAAATATAAATAATTAATGAAAAAACAGAAGAAATAGCATAAATCTAATGTGACCAATATGAAATGGAAAATAGGAAATGTGGAAATAAAAAATCAAGTTGTTCTCGCACCCATGGCAGGAATATGTGACTGGGCATTTAGAAAAATAATTAAATCAATGGGATGCGGATTACTATCAACAGAAATGGTATCTGACAAAGCAATAATGTATGAAAACACAAGAACACAAGATATGCTATACATGACAGATGATGAACATCCCATTTCACAACAAATCTTTGGAGCAGAAGTAGAATCCTTTAAAATAGCAGCAAAATACATTAACAAAACAATGAAACCAGACATTATTGACATCAACATGGGATGTCCAGTTCCAAAAGTTGCAGTTAGATCAAAAGCCGGCAGTGCACTATTAAAAAATCCTGAAAAAATAGGAAACATAGTGAAAGCAGTCGTAGAATCAGTAGATACCCCAGTAACTGCCAAAATTAGAAGTGGATGGGATGAATCCTCAATAAATGCAATTGAAGTAGCAGGAATCATTGAAGATAATGGAGCATCAGCAATAAGTATTCACCCACGTACACGAGAACAAAGATACGGCGAATCTGCAGACTGGTCAATGATAAAAGAAATAAAAGACATATTATCCATCCCAGTAATAGGAAACGGAGACATAAAAACATGTTATGATGCTAAAAGAATGATAGATGAAACCAACTGCGATGCAATAATGATTGGAAGAGGAGTTCTAGGAAACCCATGGTTAATAAAACAATGCATCGATTACCTGGATTATGGAATAGAACCTGAAAAAATAACCTTAAAAGAAAAACTTGAAATGATCAAAACACATGCAGAACTACTTAGCCAAATCCGAAGTGAAAAACCAACAATACATAAAATGAGAACACACACAGCATATTATCTTAAAGGACAATGGAGAAGTGCTGAAATAAAACCAAAAATATTTAAAATGAATACAAAAGAAGAATTATTCGAATTACTTGATGAATATATTGAATTAATACAACAATAAGAAACAATAGAGAAAAAAAAGAGAGATTAAATAAAAATTAATCTCCATTTATTTAATTTTAATTTTTTTATTGTAAATATCCTGACCATAAATTACACTAGCAGTGTATTTTTTGCCTTTTTTGAATTTCTTAAGTTTTTTCTTTTTAACTTTAAAAGTTGCTGTTCCTTTTTTATTGGTTTTAGCGGTTGCTACTTTTTTGCCTTTGATTTTTAGTGTTAGTTTTTTACCAACAAGATACTTACCATCTACTTTAATTAAGCTTGCTTTGACTTTGTTGACTTTCTTGGATTTTTTGAGTTTTTTAAGTTTTTTAGCGTTAATAATGTTTTTAATAACTATATTATTTGTGGTTGTTATGTTTGTGTAGTTTGCTGTTACTTTGTATGTGTCTGGTTTAAGTTCGCTTTGTAATAGTAGAGTTGCATATCCTCCTTTGGTTTGAACGGTGAATTTGTTGTTGTTATATATTATTGTAATGTTGGTTCCATCAGTTATGTTTTTACCATCACTTAAAACCTGCACTTTATATAATAATTCTCCTGAATAAAGTACCACCATATCAGCACCTTTTAATGTAATTACTGGTTTTGGAACAGTTACATTGAATGTTTTATTCACTGGCTGATACTTATTATCACCTGAATACTGTATTACAACAGTATGATTTCCAGGAGTCATATTAGTTAATATAATTGGATCTGCAGTTCCATTGGTTACTGTTATGTTTTTGTAGATTATATTATCAATGTACACATATACTGTTCCGTTTGCGTCTTTAGGTAGGTTTAAATCAATTTCAGAACTGTTTGTGATATTTATTATTGATTCTGGGTTTAATGGAGTTCTTGGATCAATAATTGAAATATTTTTAGTTATACTGTAATCATTATATCTTGTTGAGTTAACAGCATTAATGTATGCAGTGTAGTTATTGTATCCTAAGTTGAAACTGACACTACCTTTACCTGCTGTTATTGGTACTGTTTGAACATCTCCATTGATTTTAACAGTTATTATACCATCAAAGTCCACTGGAACACTAATGTCAATAACAGTAGGTGTTGTATCATTACCTTCTGTAATAGTTACTTGTAAATCAAGATCTGGTTTATCTATTTTTATGGTAATGTTTTTACTGACAGGATCATTGTTTTCATCTCCACCGTAGGTAATTGTTGCATTATATTCGCCAGATGTGAGATTGCTTAAATCAATTTTTGCAGTACCGTTAGTAATTGGTGTTGTGTAGTTTTTATCATCAATAGTAACAGTAATGTTACCGGTTAAATCATCCGGTACTTTAATAACAAGTGTAGCATTTCCTGCTGTAGTGTTTCCTAAATCTGTAATGTTAATATCGGCAGGAGTAGTTGGTTTTTTATCAATTGTAATATTGACATTTGTGGAATTTGGTGAGTTAATATCATCTCCACTGTAGGTTACTATTGCTGTGTGATTTCCGGCAGTTACGTTGCTTAAATCTACACGAGCTGTACCATTATTGATTGGTGCAGTATAGTTTTTACCATCAATTGTAACAGTAATATTGCCTGTTAAGTTTTTAGGAACTTTAATTTCAACAGTTGCATTACCTTTAGTAATATTTTCCAAAGTTGGAATTTCCAATTCAGTGATTTCACGAATAGCAACTATACCTAAGTATACAGTTGCATCAACAAAAGTAGTGTTACTGTATGTTGCTTTTATAAGATAATCTCCGTAGTCTGTGAATGTGTATTGTCCATTCCAAACACCAGAATAATAATCACATGATGCGGAAACAACAGTACCATTTTCTAAAACAAATTTTAAATTAGCATCATAACGTGCATTGATAAGGTTATTATTATCATCAGTTATGACCGCAGTAATCTTTGTAATATTATTTTTAGGACAATATACAGTAGTATTTTCTAAAATAATAACTTTTGTTTTAGATAAAACAACACCATCTTCAACCACTATAGAACCGCTTAGATGATTGTTTTCCAAATAACAACTACTCCTCCAGTGTATTGAAATGTCTACTGGTGTTTCCCTTTGATATGCTGAAGTTGTATTGATAAATTTACAGTTTTTAACAGTGACATTCAGACATTCTTCCAAGTTAATCACATGCTCCATTCCGTTTGCTTTGTTGTTTTTGAAAACACAATCACAAATTGTAAGATTATTATATCTTCTAGATGAAAGGACACCATATTTAAAGTTGGTAAAAGTAATATTTCTTAAAGTCACATTATCTGATTCTATATTAAAAGGATTATATGATTCGCCACCTCCATTGATTGTAAATCCATTACCATTTATAGTTAAAGATTTATTAATTTTAATATTGGAATCTCCAGATAGATAAGTGTAATTTTGTGTTAAGTTGATTTCACTATTTTCTTCAGCATCATCAATCAATTTTTGTAATTTGTAAAAATCACTAACTATAACATCAACAGACCCTTTATATATTGTAAAATTATCAAAATCAGTTAATTTTGCAGAAATCTGATAATTACCTTCTTGGTGGAATTTATAATTAGCACTCCATATTTCACCATCCTCACTTACACTTGCATTGATTAGGGTGCCGTCTGGTAAAATAAATTGTAATTTGTCAAGAGGTATTCGAGTATTATTTTCATCATCCTTAATAATTGCAATAAGTCTTTTATTAAATCCCACTCCAGTTAATGTTGTAGAATTATCTAAAACTATAATATTAACATGATTATAAGCATATCTGATATCATTTAAAATAATATTACTTGTATCTGAAATATGAACATCATTAGTCTTTGCTGAATTTGCTTTATTATTGTCAAAGTATGAATTAGATATGTTTAAATTAACATTTCTTGATGCTGAAATAGCTCCCCCAATACTGGTTGCAGAGTTATTTATAAAACTGCAATTATAAACTGCAAGAGTTATCTCTTGAGAAGAACCCGAATAAGCATAAATTGCACCCCCCTGATTACAAGTGTTATTTTTAAAAATACAGTTGGAAATATTAGCATCACCACCTTCAAAATAAATTGCAGAACCCCTCTGA
Organism: Methanobrevibacter thaueri; assembly: GCA_015062925.1. Taxonomy (GTDB): domain Archaea; phylum Methanobacteriota; class Methanobacteria; order Methanobacteriales; family Methanobacteriaceae; genus Methanocatella; species Methanocatella thaueri_C. The sequence goes on along the minus strand of SUTL01000031.1, from coordinate 15,252 downwards.
TAATAACCATAATAACCATTTTCAAAAGTAGAATTACTGATAACTACATTTTTACCACTACTTTTAAAAGCACCACTACAGTTTGTAAAATTACAGTTTAAAAAAGTAAAATTCTCACCCCCTCTAACATTTACAGTACATTTACTATGACTACTAGTTCCATTACAATTAATAAAACTACAATTAGAAATTTCACAATTATATGCATTATAAAGGTTTATTGCAATAGCATCCCCATATGATGAGCCACTACGCACAAAGTTTGAACAATTAGAAAAAATAGAATCTTTAATAATAATGCTCGCAAAAGAGTCAATAATTGCTCCATTTTGAGTCATAGCATTATCTGTAAAATTACAACGAGATACTAAACAAGAGCCAGATACCATATGAATAGCATAATTAGTATTATTTATAAAATTACATTCTGAAATAGTAGCATTATTACAGTAAATATTAATACATCCATATAATATATTTATAAAATTACAATGACATATTGTAAAATTATAAGATAATTTGCCATAATTTCCTATCTGAATAATGTAACCTGTTCCATTAGAATTAATAAAATCACAATTAGAAATTTCAGTGTTATTACACCTAATATCTATTGTCGGATTATTATATGAACATCGAAAATTTTTAAAAATAATATTATTTAAACAAATATTATCTGCAGCAAGATAAAATATATTTGATTTATTTTGAGCATCAACAATATGATTTTCACCATTTATAGTAATTGATTTTGCTATGTTTATTAAAGAAGTTCCATTCTGCACAACATCATTTTTTAAAACAATAGTATCTCCCTGATTGGCAGAATTAATTAATGTTTGCAGTTGAGAAAAAGTAGTGCCCGTAAAATTATGACTTATACCTAATTTGTTTTCTTTGGAAACATCACTACTTATAACATTATCATCATTACTTCCAATACTTTCTACCGCCACATCATCATGACTAACAGCAGAATCATCACTTTCAACTGTCAATTGCACATCACTAGCATTTTCAGCCGCACTAACTGCACCCACAGACAATACCACCAATACCAGCGAGATTATTAGAATATTATAACTAAGCTTCATAATAATCATCTCATTTAACTTTGTAAAAATGATAAAAAAATCTCTTTTATCACATTACATAGGTAATATTATCTTTTATAGACTATAAAAAAGTTTTTATTGGGGGGAGGGTCAAGACCTATCTGAAAGCCTTTAATTTAAATTTGAAGTAAAACTAAGTTAAAATAAAAAAAAGTAATGAGAATTAAATTCTCATCTAAACAATTTTAACTTTTTTAGTTACAACATCATTACCGAAAGACACTGTTGCTTTTACCTTTTTGCCTTTTTTGAATTTTTTAAGTTTTTTCTTTTTGACTTTAAAAGTAGCAACACCTTTTTTATTGGTTTTAGCAGTAGCAACCTTTTTACCTTTAAGTTTTAAAGTGAGTTTTTTGCCTTTAAGGTATTTTCCGTTAACTTTTGCTAGGGAAACTTTGACTTTGTTAACTTTTTTGGATTTTTTAAGTTTTTTAAGTTTCTTAGCGTTAATGATGTTTTTAATCTCAATACTATTATCAATAGTTATATTTGTGTAATTTGCTGTTACCTTGTAGATTCCAGGTTTAAGTTCACTTTGTAAAAGAATAGTTGCATATCCATTTAATGTTTTAACTGTGAATACATTATTGTTATAGGTTATTGTAATATTGGTTCCGTCAGTTATGTTTTTACCATCACTTAAAACCTGAACATTATATAATAATTCACCAGAATATAGTACAGTTAAGTTTTCACTTTTTAATGTGATTACTGGATTTGAAACAGTAACATTAAAGGTTTTATTTGCTGGCTGATATTTATTATCTCCAGAATACTGTATTACAATAACATGATCCCCAGGAGTCATGTTAGTTAATGAAATATGATCAGATGTTCCGTTTATTACAGTAATGTTTTTATAAATAATACTGTCAATATAAACATAAACTGTTCCATTAGCATCTTTAGGTAAATTTAAATCAATTTCTGAGCCATTAGTAATGTTAATTAATGTTTCTGGATTTAATGGAATTCTTGAATCAATAATTGAAATATCTTTAGTAATATTATAATCATTGTATTTAGTTGAATTAACCGCATTAATATAAGCAGTGTAATTATTATAACCTAAATTAAAACTAACACTACCTTTACCAGTAGTAATAGGTACTGTTTGAACATTATCATTGATTTTAACAGTTACAATACCATCAAAATCATTAGGAACAGTAATATCAATTACAGTTGGAGTTGTATCATTACCTTTAACAATATTTACTTGTAAATCTAGATCTATCTTATTGATTGTTATTGTAATGTTTTTATCAACCGGACTGTTAATTTCATTCCCACTATATGTTACTTTTGCGTTATGAACTCCTCCAGTTACATTATTCAAATTAACCCTCGCAGTACCATTAATAATAGGAGCAGTATAGTTTTTACCATTAATAGTTACAGTAATATTACCTGTTAAGTTTTTAGGAACATTTACAATCAGAGTTGCATTACCAACAGTGAAATTACCTGAATTAGTAATGTTAATGTCATCTGCACTTGTTGGTTTTTTATAAACAATAAGGGTTGTGTTAACAGTGATTGGAGCATATGTACTATCTCCCTGATAATTAGCTTTTACAAGATAATTATTCGGATTTAAACCAGATACATTATAATCAAATAATCCATTTACAGTATCATTTAAAATAATAGTATACTTATTATCTCCAATACTTAAGATAATTTCTCCACGTGCTTCTTTTGTTATGTTAATAGTGAATGTTGCAATTTCACCATAGATAATTGGTGTTGTTGTAATATTTAATTCTGATTTTTCACGTATAGCTAAAATTCCATCAAATATTTCAATATTAGAAGATGTGGATGTTAAATTTGCTGTGATTAAATAATCTTCAATTGTGGTGAAAGTATAATTTGCCCAGTAAATTTTTTTATTGGAATCATATTTTGCAGTGAGTTTAGTGCCGTTTGGAAGTGTGAAATATAAGTTATCCACACTAATGATTTTATTATAATCATCAACAACAATTGCAGTAATATTGGCTGGAGTATTTTTAATTGCATAAACAGTGGAATTATTTAAAACAATTATGTTAAATTTAGATAAAATTTTACTAGCACCCCATATTAAATTACTAACAGTGTTATTTTCAAAATAAACTGATTTTTCCAAATAAACTTCATATTCTGTGTTGTTTGTGAAATTACAATTTTTTATTGTGCATGGTTGATTACTGCATGAACGGATAGCTCCACCTATAACACCATAATTATCTGTGAAAGTACAATTTAAAACTGTACCTTTATCACTATAACCTCCCAAATTAATAGCATAACCACCATTACCTCCTCCATGAGGTCCATCTGTTCTTAAAAAATTATTTTTGAAAAAACAATTTTTAATTGTTGCATCACTACCTTGAGAATTGATTGCCCCACCACAGTTGAATGCACTATTATTTAAAAATATACATTTATCAATGATAGCCTTTCTAGCACCTATGTAAATAGCACCTCCACCAGCACCATTAGTCTTCCAATCTTTAAAAGTATTATATCCTATCTCATTATTCTCAAAGGTACAGTTATAAATTAAACAATCTCTACAGTCTATATCTATAGCTCCACCCCATCCTTGTACTTCACCAAAACCACGATTAGAGTTGAATTTTGAATTTTTAATAGTGAAATTATTACTATAAATAGTTATTTCAATAGCTCCACCATCAACTCCTGCAGTATTATTTATGAAAGTAGAGTTAAGAATATTTGAATTTTCACAACCTATTGCATAAATAGCTCCACCTTGACTGACTTCATGAGCTGCAATATTATCTTTGAAAGTACAATTAAATAGGAAAGCATTTTTAGTATTATTTAAAAAAATAGCTCCCCCATGAGTTATTCCAGTGATATTTGTACAATTTACAGTGTTATTTATAAAATTACAATTTTTTATAGTTCCATTAACACCATTCCAGAATATTGCTCCACCACAATTTTCCAGAATATGAATACGATCATAAGTCCATTTGGAATTATCATTTAAAGAATTACCATTTATAAAAGAAATATTATTCAAAACTACATTATCCGCATTTATGGAAAATATTCTGGATTTACCATCTGCATTAATAGTATGGCCATTACCATCTATAGTGAGTGTTTTGTTAATATATATTTGAGATAATCCATTTTGTATAATATTTTTATTTAATTTTATTGAATCCCCAGAACTAGCATTGTTAATTTCCTCTTGCAGTTGTGAGAATGTTTCTCCATCAAATATATGTTCATTTGACATGATTTCTTTATCATTAAATGAAAGTTCAGAATCATTATTATTCTGATTTATAGTTTTTACTCCATTATTATCCTCATTAATAATAGAAATATCTTTTTCATTAGTTATTTGAACATTACTTGTATTTGTATTAGCACTGACTGCTGAAAGTAATATTGCAAATATTAATACTAATGAAATTATTAATATAATATTCTTTTTAAAATTCATCAATTGTTGACCTCAATTTAAATTTTCCTAATACTAATCCTCATGAAAAAATATTAACATGATTGATTAATTTTTGTATTAGTTAACCTCATATTATATTATTCTAAATATAAAAATTATTTGTTTTAGATGAAACAAGCCTTATAAATGAATTAACTGGAAAATATTTTCCAATATATAAATGAGGTATTACGAAAAATCATAGAAAAAATCACAAACAATAAAAAAAAAACACTATAATGTTATCTTCAAATAAAATACAAATAAATTTATTATGGAAAAATATTAAAATATGAAAAAATTAATTCATACTAAATATTTAATCAGTTAATAATCTTTTTTCAAACTTTTCAAACAGTTTCAAATCATTACTAGAAATCGTATTTATTTCCAGTAAATCCATCCTAGTAAGTTTGAATATTTCTTTTCCAAGACCAACATAAGTATCAGGATAATCATTATAACCAAAAACATGCCATATACTATTATTTTCAAAAACTATCTCCAAATACCAGTCATAACCTTCTAAATCATCAGGATCTCGAGTATTTGATTTTTGATGATATTGGTTGAAAATCCACATGAAAACATGATATTTTTCCAATAAGTTTAAAATCAAAATTTTATCCTGAGAGGTTAATTTTTTTTCTATATACCCGTCAATTCTATTTTCATTGAAATCTATGATTAATCTGGGTTTTGGAGTTTCATATGGATATGTTCTGTAATGACCAAATTCTATTGATTTAATCTTTAATTTATCATCAAAATACACACCATCTTTTTTAATATTATAAAATAATGGTGTTACTAATTGTTTTTGATAGTTAATATGTAATACATCGAAATTTAATAGGTCAATTAATATTTCCCCGAATCGAATCCAGTTAGGTGGGAAATTGTTTTTAAAACTATATTCTTCATAATTATCCGTTGAATAGATTATAATGTTACATGAGTATATTAATTCGATTTTTTCAAAATAAGAAAATTCCTCTGAAACAAAATCCTCAAATAAGTTTAAAGATTTGAACTGGCATAGGAAGTGATTGATTTGTTTGTCTGATAATTGATGGATTTTACTTGTCATATTACGTCTTAAATCAACTAATATATTAATCCATGAGTCGTCACATAGTATATTTTCATATAGATTTTTATCACCACTTCCTCTTTCTGATATTTTATAGTATGCATTTTTATTTAATAAATCTATTGTGAAACATTCGTAGTGGCGATTAAGTTTTTTGAAATTAAATCTTTGTGTTATTTCAATTTTTTCAATCATTATTAATATTGTATCTTTTAACAAGTATTAAATATTATTTTTACAAAAGGTTTATTAACAATTTAAAAATTATATTAATGTGAGTGATTAATTATGATTAGAAGATGCCCTCAATGTGGTAGTGCTACAGATGACATGTACGGTTTTTGTATAAAATGTGGACATGAGTTTCCAAAAATTGAAACTGGAGAAGGCACTTGCCCATTATGTGGATTTAATAATCCTGAAGAAGCTGATTTTTGTGTTAAATGTGGTACTCCATTAGTTTTCAAAACACAATTTGGAGATCCTAATAGTCCAATTATTATTAAAAAAGAAGTTTCAGTTAATGAAAAACCAAGTACTGTTCATAGAACCAGTCGTTTTTTAATCTTTTTAGGGTATGTTTTCTCAATTCTTGGAGGAATTGTTGGTTTGATTATTGCAATCTACCTGTCAACTAGAAAGGATCCTGTTGCAAGAAAACATGGACATATTCAATTGGCCATTTTCATTTTTTACATCATAATATTAGGCATATTATATGCGACCGGCAATATTCCTGCTGATATTTTCACACAATACAGACAAATATTAGCTGGGAATTTAACTTCTATTCAAAGATAAATACATTACTATAGCCCCATCACCATTTGTATAGTAATTAGGCACTCGTCTGTCTTCTTTAAATTTGAAGCTTTTATAAAATTCTATTGCTCCAGTATTATTCTCATTAACTTCCAAGTATATTGTGTCGATTTTTAAAAGAGATAATATTGATATTGCTTTTACTAGAAGTTGTGTTCCTGCTTTTAATCTACGATAATTTTTATCAACAGCAATTGATATGATATGACCCTGATTTTCATATTTTAACCAGAAAAGTACATATCCAATAACATAACCTTCTTCTTCAGCTACTAAAAAACCAATACCCATATTATATAATTGTTGAAACATTTCAATCCCATAAGATTGATTGAAGGACATGTTTTCTATATCATAAACTCTTTTTAAATCATTTGGAATAAATTTTCTAACAATCATATTATTACATTAACCATTATAAAAAACAAGTTATTTAATATTTTGCATACTATATATAATATTATTATGTGGGATGATTTTACAAGTTATATTTTAAACGAAGTTAAAGACCGTAAAGTTAAAATAGCTGAAGTTGGTGTTGGTAAATTTGATAAAATCGCCAATACATTGGCTTTGAAAGAAAATATAACTATTATTAAAACAGATATTAATCCGAATGATGAAAGTATAGTTAAAGATGATATTGTTAATCCGGATTTGAAATTATATGATGGCGTGAGTATTATTTATTCTATTAGACCTCCTAGTGAGCTTCAACCATATCTTGTTAAACTTGCAAATATGATTAATTCACAATTAATTATTAAACCTTTAACTAATGAGGATTTGAATACTGGTAATGTTAAAATGAAGTTGAAAAATTTCAAAAAAGCGAGTTTTTATATTTTAAGGTGAAATTAAATGAGAAACATCCTTTCCAAGTATAATACTTCTATTGATGGCCTTGACTTTGATGAAGTTGAAAAAAGACATGGGATTTATGGTTTGAATAAGTTAGATGAAAAACCTCCCGTTTCTATTGTTAAATTATTTTTAAGTCAGTTTGTTGATATTTTAATTGGATTACTTATTATTGCTGCTTTTGCTGCTTATATGATTGGTGATGTTATTGATGCTGGAGTTATAATTCTTGCTGTGATTTTAAATGCGGTTTTAGGATTTATTCAGGAGTACAGGTCACAGAAAGCAGTTGAAAGTTTGAAAGATTTGATGGTGAAAACAGCTATTGTTAAAAGAGAATCTGAAATTAGTGAAATAGATTCTGTTGATTTGACAATTGGAGATATTGTTTTTATTGAAGAAGGTAATAAAGTTCCTGCAGATCTAGTTTTAATTGAGGATAATAATTTAACTTGTGATGAATCTAATTTAACTGGTGAATCTGAAGCTGTTGGTAAAATCAGTGGTGATGATTTGTTTATGGATTCCAATATTCTTTCTGGAAATGGAATTGGTGTGGTAAAAGCAGTTGGTATGGATACTAAAATTGGAGAGATTGCTGAAATTGTTCAGGGAGAAGATGAGGACACTCCACTTAAAGTTAAGGTTGGTAATCTTGGTAAAACATTATCTGTAATTGCTATTGTGGTTTGTGTTGTTGTTTTTATTTTGGAGTTTTTAAAGGGTGTTCCTCTTGTTGAGACATTTATGACTTCTGTTTCTCTTGCTGTTGCTGCGATTCCTGAAGGATTACCTGCTGTTTTAACTTTAACTTTGGCGTTGGGAATGTCTGAAATGGCAAGGTCCGATGCTGTTGTTAAAAGATTATTGTCTGTGGAGACTTTAGGGTCTTGTACTATTATTTGCAGTGATAAAACTGGTACTTTAACTGAGAATCGTATGAGTGTTGTTGATAGTTTTTTTACTAATGAGGATAAGACTTTGATGATTGGTGGTTTATGTAATAATGCTGTTGTTAGTGATGGGGATGTTATTGGTGATCAGACTGATGGAGCTATTTTGAAGTTTGTTGATGGTTTTGATTTTGATTTTGAAAGGGTTGATGAAATCCCACTTGACAGTAATCGTAAAATGATGACTACTATACATAGACTAAACAGTGAAAATAATATAATTTTATCAAAAGGTGCACCAGAAATAATTCTAGACAAATGCAAATACATAGATTATAATGGAAGTATTGAAATTATTAGTGCTGAAAGTAAGGAAACAATAGTTAAAAAAATTGATGAAATGAGTGAGAAAGCACTAAGAGTAATAGGATTTGCATACAAAAAACAAGACAACAACAACCCAGAAAAAAATCTAATATTCACCGGACTACTAGGACTAGCCGACCCGCCTAAAAAAAATGCAAAACAAGCAATAACCAACTGTAAAAAAGCAGGAATCCAAGTTAAAATGATAACAGGAGACCATGAAAAAACAGCACGAGCAATAGCAAAAGAACTTGGAATACTAACCGACGGAAAAAGCATAACCGGAGACGAACTAAGCAAACTCACAACAGAAGAATACCTTAAAATAGCACCAGACATCCAAGTATATGCAAGAATAAAACCAACACAAAAAATGAGAATAGTAGAAGTACTGAAAAAAACAGATAATATAGTGGCAATGACCGGAGACGGAGTAAACGATGCACCAGCACTTAAAAAAGCATCCATAGGAGTTGCAATGGGAGACGGATGTGATGTTGCAAAAGAATCAGCAGACATGATCCTTCAAAACAACGACTTCACAACAATAGTAAAAGCAGTGCGTGAAGGACGTAAAATCTACGACAACATCAAAAGATTTGTAAAATTCCAAGTATCAACAAACGTAGGAGCAATACTGACAATAATAGGAACAACCCTACTCTCACTACCATTACCATTCAATCCCGTGCAACTATTATGGCTAAATATTGTAATGGACGGCCCACCAGCACAAACATTAGGAATAGAAGGAGCAGAAAAAAACATAATGAAACGTCCACCCGAAAACGGCAACATCCTAACAAGAAAAACACTACTGGAAATATTAATCACAGGAATAGTAATGGCAATCGGAACAATAAGTATATTCACATGGCAAATAAACATAAAGGCCCCTACAAAAAAAGCAATGACAATGGCATTTACATTATTTGTAATGTACCAATTGTTCAATGCATACAACAGAAAATCAAACTCCAATAAATCAAGTAAATACTTATACCTAGCAATTACACTTTCATTCCTACTTCAATTATTAATCATATACCTGCCACAATTACAAATAATATTTAGAACAACCCCAATCACAATAACCGATTGGATAATAATAATTATTGTTGCATCAACAATAATAATTGCAGAAAAACTAATGAACAAAGTGATAAAATGAAAATATTCCTATTAGGCGGAACAAAAGATTCAACAAACATAATAAAACATATTAAAAAACACTACCCCGCACATATTCTAACAACCACCACCACAGAATATGGTGCTAAACTAGCACAGGAAAGTGGAAGTGATGATACAATAGCAAAACCCTTATTAAAACATGAAATTATTGAAATAATTAAAAATGAAAACTTTAACATATTAATTGATGCAACACATCCCTTTGCAAAGCACATCACACAAACCAGTGCAAGCATTGCAGAACAACTGAAAATACCCTATATCCGCTTTGAAAGACCCACCACAAACCTTGAAAACATAGAAACATCACACATCCATTATGTAAATTCATTTACCGAAGCAGGAAAATTAATTGAAACAGAATATCCAGAAGGAAATGTACTGCATTTTGCAGGAGCAAACACCATGGAAGAAGTTCTAAAATATGTTAATGTTAACAGATTCTACCCAAGAATATTAAAAGTTAAAAGCTCACTAGAAAAATGCGAAAAACTAAACATAAAACCAAACCACATCATACCAATGACCGGATCCGCCAGTTTAGAAGAAAACATAGAACTAATTGAAAAATATAATGCCAGCACCATGATTACAAAAGAAAGTGGTGAAATCGGTGGAGTTATAGAGAAAATCCAAGCAGCACAAATGAAAAACATATCCGTTATAATGATAAAAAGACCAAAAATAGCTGAATTAAATAAAAATGATATAGTATCTAATATAAAAGAATTAGATATAAAATTAAAAAGTTTTTTTTAAAAATAGATATAAAACGCCGAGACTGGGATTTGAACCCAGGCGAGGAAAACCTCACAGGATTTCAAGTCCTGCGCCTTACCAGACTAGACTATCTCGGCATATGAAAATGAATATTTAGAAGGATTCTAAATATTTCATCCTTTAAGTTCGATTTCAATACTTACATTATCAGGAACATTAACTTTCATGACTTGTCTCATAGCACGTTCATCAGCTCCAATACCGATTAAACGTTTATGAATTCTAAGTTCCCATTTTTCCCAAGAAGCTTTACCTTCTCCATCAGGAGATTTCCTTGTTGGAACTACTAATTTTTTAGTAGGTAAAGGAATAGGACCAGATAAGTCAACACCAGTTCTTTCAGCAATTTTTTTAAGTTGATCACAAACATATGCTAATTTTTCCGGATCAGTTCCTGTAAGCTTAATTCTTGCTTGATTCATTTATTATCCTCCAAAAAACAAAAAAGAAAGTAAGAAAGAATTACTTTCTAATTAGTTTACAAACTTATTTTGCTGCGGTAATGTTAAGACATAAACCTGCTGCAACAGTTTGACCCATATCCCTGATAGCAAATCTACCCATTTGTGGGATTTCTTTTGCGTTTTCGAGACACATTGGTTTGGTAGGTTTAATTTTAACAATAGCTGCATTACCAGTTTTTAAGAAGTCAGGGTTTTCTTCATCAACAGCACCAGTAGCAGGGTTTAATTTTTTAGATAATTCTAAGAAAGTACATGCTACTTGGGAAGTATGACAGTGGAATACAGGAGTGTATCCAACAGTGATTACACCAGGGTGTTGTAAAACAACGATTTGTGCGTCGAATTCTTTAGCTACAGTAGGAGCAGAGTCAGTGTGACCAGCTACGTCTCCTCTTCTGATATCGTTTTTACCTACACCTCTTACGTTGAATCCGATGTTGTCACCAGGTTCAGCGATTTCAAATTGTTCGTGGTGCATTTCGATAGATTTAACTTCTCCGGAAGCTCCTGCTGGTTCAAAGATAACATTTTCACCTTTTTTCATTACACCAGTTTCTACTCTTCCTACAGGTACGGTTCCTACACCAGTAATGGAGTAAACATCTTGAATAGGAACTCTTAAAGGTAAGTCAGTAGGTTTTTCAGGTGGAGTTAATTTGTCTAATGCAGCAATTAAGTTGTCTCCTTTGTACCAGGAGGTGTTTGGAGATGCATCGTTAATGTTGTCACCTTCAAATGCAGATAATGGGATAAAAGGTACATCTGCAGGGTTGAAACCTACGGTTTTAATTAAGTTTGATACTTCTTCTTTTAATTCATTGTATTTGTCTTCAGAGTAATCTACTAAATCAATTTTATTAATAGCAACGATTAATTGGTTGATACCTAAAGTTTTGGATAAGAACACGTGTTCTTTGGTTTGAGGCATTACACCGTCATCTGCTGCAACTACTAAAACACCAGCGTCTGCTTGGGAAGCACCAGTGATCATGTTTTTAACGAAGTCTCTGTGTCCAGGACAATCTACTACAGTGTAGTCGTATTTTTTGGTGGAGAATTTTTGGTGAGCTAAGTCGATGGTTACTCCTCTTTCTCTTTCTTCTCCTAATTTGTCCATAACAAATCTGAATTTGTTTTCTCCGTCGTCTAATTGTTGTTCAGCAATTGCACCAGCTTTTAATAATAAGTGTCCAACTAAAGTGGATTTTCCGTGGTCAACGTGTCCAATAAATGCTAAGTTAAGATGTTCTTTTTCTTTTGCCATTATATAACCTCTTTTTATAATAATATTATATAAGCCTAATATGTTAGCTTAAGTACATTATATGTTTTTCAACATATAAATAGATAATGTTTTTTTAGTAATTTTTTATGAAAAAATATAAAAAAATTAAAAATTAAAAATTTTAATTTATTTATAAGTCGCCTAAATAGTGGCTTGCTGGGAATGGTTCTGCAGATAAACCTTTCCTTTGTCTGATTTCTCTAACAATTTGATTTTGCATTTCACGTGGAAGTGGTTCAAATCCTGCAATTTCAGTAGACCATAAACATCTACCTTCAGCAGCGGATCTGATATCACCAGCGAAACCAAACATTTCAGCTACAGGAACTTTGGATTCTATTCTTGCCATGTCTCCTTCTTGACCCATATTTACAATTTGACCCCTTCTGTTTTGGATTTCACGGGTACATGCTCCCATGTAATCATTAGGAGTGTCAATAACTACTTTTTGCATTGGTTCGAGTAATGAAGGTTCTGCAAGCATCATGGAACCTAATATTGCATTCCTAATAGCAGGTAATACTTGTGCAGGTCCTCTGTGAACTGCATCTTCGTGAAGTTTTGCATCATGGAGTTTGAATTTTAATCCCATGGAAATTTCATTACCTAATGGACCGTTTTCTAAGGTTGATTCAAATCCTTCAAGTAATAATTCTTTAACTTCATCTAAGTATTGAATACCACGAGTCATGTTAAGGAAAATGCTTCTGTTGTGAACAGACCATACTCTTCTAGCTTCTTCTTTATCTAAACCATATTCCATGAAATCATTAGCTGCTTCTTTACCTTTAACTCTACCTTCTTTAATATCTCCATCTTGGATTGCATTGTAGAGTTCTTGTTCGATTGGTTCAACAGTAATGTAGAATCTGTTATGTTTGTTAGGTGATTTACCTTCAACTTGTGGAGATAATTGTTTTACAGTTTCTCTGTATACAACAATTGGTTCGGATGTGGTGATATCTACACCTTTTTCATTAATTCTGTAACCAATAACTTCTAAGTGAAGTTCTCCCATACCAGATACTAAGTGTTCACCGGTTTCTTCGTTAATATCAATTTTAACTGTAGGATCTTCTTTACCTGTTTGTCTTAATACTTCAATTAATTTTGGTAAGTCTTTAGTATTTTTAGCTTCTACAGCTACAGTAACTACTGGTTCAGATATATGTTCTAATCCTTCGAATTCTTTGATTTTATGTTCAGGTGAACATAATGTTTCACCAGCGATTGCTCCTTTTGCACCTGCAACATATACAATGTTACCAGCAGGTACTTTATCGGTGTTAACTCTTTCAGGTCCGAAGTATACACCTACTTGTTGTACTCTGGATTTACCATGAGAACCTACGAGGTATACTTCTGTACCTTTTTCAATTGCTCCTCCGTATACTCTACCAGTAGCAATTTCACCTGCATGTTTATCTACAGATACATTAGTTACCATTACAGCTAATGGTCCGTCAGGAGAAGTGTTAACCATACATTCACCAGCAGGAGAGTCTATTTCTCCATCCCAAATACTTGGTACTCTGTATTCTTGAGCTACTTTTGGTGAAGGCAAGTGTTCAACTACCATACCTAAAAGTACATCGGATAAAGGTACTTTTTGAGCTAATTCTTTTTCGTTTTCATTATTACAGTAATCAATAATATCTTTGAAGTTGATTCCAGTTTCTTGCATTGTTGGGACGTTAATAGCCCAGTTGTGATATGCTGAACCGAATGCTACACTACCATTAGTGAAGTCTAATTTCCATTCTTCTTTTTTATCTTCTGGAGCCATGTTTTTGATTAATTTATTAGCTTCCATGAAGATTTTTAAGAATCTGTTTTGTAATTCTTCTGGTTCTAATTTTAACTCGTTGATTAATCTGTCAACTTTGTTAATGAATAAAACTGGTTTTACATTTTCTTTTAATGCTTGTCTGAATACTGTCTCGGTTTGAGGCATGATTCCTTCTACAGCACAAACTACAACTACTGCACCATCTACAGCTCTCATTGCACGAGTTACATCCCCACCAAAGTCAACGTGACCTGGAGTATCGATTAAATTAATTAAATATTCGCTGTCTTTGTAATCGTGTACCATAGATACGTTTGCAGCATCAATAGTAATACCACGTGCTTGTTCTTGTTCATCAAAATCTAAGAATCTTTGGTCACCAGCAAGTTCTTCAGAAATCATTCCTGCACCTGCAAGAAGGTTATCAGATAAAGTGGTTTTACCGTGATCGATGTGAGCACAGATACCAATATTTCTGATTTGGGTTGGTTCATACATTAATTCTTTGATTTTTGCAATCATTTTGTCTCTTCTACTCAAAATAACCACCTAAATTAGTATAATATTATAATAATTAGTGCGCTGCTTTAGCAACTCTTTCTTTCTCTTCAGCTTTTTGTAAAGCGAAACTTCTTGAATCTTCTTCAGAAGCAAGAATTAATTCATCAGCTAAACATTCTGCAACAGATTTTCTGTTTTTAAATGAAGATTGTAAAGTACCTCTAGTTAAGAATCCTAATGAAAGGTCTACTCTTCTTTGTGGAGAGATATCTACAGCAACTTGATATCCTATACCACCATATTTAATACGAGTAGTTTCTTCACGAGGTGCAGTGTTTTCAACTGCAGTAACTAAAACTTGAACAGGATTCTTTTTGGTTCTGTTATTAATAATTTCTAAAGCATCACGAACGATATTGTAAGCTTTATTTTTCTTACCTGAGTTGAGATGGGTTCTCATGATTTTATTCATTAATCTTTCAACAATAGATACTTTAGATTTTGCGAATTGTCTTTTTACATGTCTACCAGAAGTATGTGGAACTAAAGTTTCATCTAAGCAGATATATTTTACTAAACCTAAGTCCTCAACTTTTACTTCATCGAGATCCCAT
>SUTL01000147.1 GCA_015062925.1 Methanobrevibacter thaueri | reverse complement strand
GAAAAAATATTTTTTTCACCGAACCCGTAAGTCAACGGGGGATAGATTGGTAAATCTTAATACACAAGTATTAACAGCCCAAGAATAATTTTACAAAAATGGTACAAACATTAAGTAAAAGACTATAGATGTCAGTGAAGAATCCGTTAAAATTTACATTAAAGATTTAGGCGTTAAAACTGGAGATACTTTCAGTTTTAAAAATGAGACCGGATTTGACAGAAAACTGGATTACACTGAAGTAATTGGATTGAACAGTAATTTAATTACTATTAAAAACTAAAAAAAACAGATGAAAGATTTTATTTTAAATTTTTCATCTATAATTGTTTTATCCAATATAGCTACCTAAAACCTTCTAGCAATATAAATAGCATTAATAAAAGCGATAACACTCATCAAATTTTATCATCCAATAAGAAATCCAAAATATTCATATGTTTTATTCCATCATGAGACATGTCAAATTCATCGGTTGATATGACATATTTAGGATAATTGTCTTTAACCATAAGCAATGGTCGAAATTCCCTTTCGATTGTATCCTCACTTGTCAATTCCCTTGTCACCTGAACATAGATCTTTTCACCCATCTTTTTGCAGACAAAATCAATTTCATAATCCCCAACACATCCGATAGTTATTTCATAGCCTCTTCTTAAAAGTTCAAAATAAACAATATTTTCCATTATTTTGCTGTTGTTGAGCTGATTTCTTCCAATACGTACCTGATTGAATCCTTGATCAACACAATAATACTTTTCGTTAATGGATAATATTTTTTTGCCTTCAATATCTTCTCTTTGTACTTTATATAATAAACAGGCATTTGTCAGATAATCCAAGTAGTTATATACTGTTTTTGGTGAAACCTTGATTTTTTCTTTTGTACGCAAGTAATCGGAAATACTTTTTGAAGAAACAATTTTTCCAGTACTATCCAGTATAAAATCAACTATTCTTGTAAGTAAACTGGTATCCCTAATGCTAAATCGCTCAATAATGTCTTTTAAAAATATTGAATTGAAAATATCATTTAAATATTCTGTTTTATCTATTTCAGATTCAAGAGACAATAGAAATGGAAATCCTCCATATGTCAAATAATCTGTGAATGCTTTTTTATTTGGAGATATTTTTTTATAGTCCAGATATTCCTTAAATGAAAATGGATACATTTTGATTTCCATATATCTGCCAGCAAGATGAGTGGCCAGTTCACCTGACAATAATTTTGAATTAGAACCTGTCAAATAGATATCACAGTCATAATCCACTCTAAAACTGTTGATTGACTTTTCCCACTCATCAACATTTTGAATTTCATCAAAAAACAAATAAATTTTACCTTCAATATCTTTTGTCAAATCCCTTACAAACAGATCCAATTCACGAGGATTTGAAACATTCCTGTATTTTGCACTTTCAAAATTGATTAGAATTATGTTATCTTTGTCTATTCCCCTACCTATCAGTTCATTTATAATCAAATTAAACATATAAGACTTACCACAACGTCTTACACCAACAATAACTTTAATGATATCCTTATCAATCAATGAAGAAATCCTATTCAAATATAAATCTCTTTTTACCATACTAATATTTATGAAATTATTAACATATAAGTTTATGTTTTCTTAATAATAAAAATTATAAACTTATATAAATATTTATTTAATAATAAAAAAATTATAGTAATATAAGTTAATAAATTTATAAAAAAATTTAAATTAGAATAAAATAAGTTATCAATTGATAATAATAAATATAGCTGGGTTCATTGACTTCCTTTACAACATCACTCTCTTTAATCAGCAAAGGTGAGTCAGAATTATGCAACTTTTGCTTTTTCATGTTGGCGTTGGCATAATACACTTCAAATTGTCTACTACTTTTAGTGAAATTTATTCTATATCCTACAAAATGAAAAAATCAAAACTCAATAATTTCTGCCAATACTCAAAGCATTTAAAAAAAAAAGCAAATGAGAGATAGACTCTCATTGTTTTTTAATATTTTTATTTTTTATCCGCAGCGTTTGAATTAAAATAGCTACTAACACTATGGCTAATGCATACATTACGGATGCCATTGCATTCTGAATAATTATATCCGCAGTATTGACAACAATACTATCTTGTCCTTCTATAGTATCCAATTTTTGGAAGTGATCATAGACCTCCTGATGGAATTGTTCATCTCCTGAATAAGCGGGCGCATAAGTATCAACTGCAGTACTGATACCGCCCATTACTCCAAGGATTAGAATTATTCCAATGATTGCTGTACCCATTGATGAACCTAATGTCTCACCAGTTGAAATAATACCAGATGCATTATTTTGGCCTTCAGCAGGAACATCGAATAATGCAACATCCGATGCTAAAGCCATCATAAAACCAAGACCTACCCCAAGTAAAAACTGTCCCGGAATTAAATCCAGCACGTTTACATTTAATTTAAATTGATAACTTAAAATCAGACATCCGACAATAGATATTATACATCCTATTGCCATGAGCGTCTTGTGATTCAGTTTTCCTATTAGTTTTGGAGCAGTCAATGAAAAAATAAACAAAGCCATAACAAACGGAAGTGAAGCCAAACCAGTATCGAATGGATTTAACTGCAATACACTTTGGAAAAACAGAACCATTACAAAAAATGTTCCAGATATTATAATATTATATAATAACTTAATAGATGTACCCACACGCAAATTTTTGTCTCTAAATAAATCAACATCAATCAATGGCACCTTGCCTGACCTTTTTCTTTTGAGTTCA
>SUTL01000146.1 GCA_015062925.1 Methanobrevibacter thaueri | reverse complement strand
TGCAGACATAACAAAGGAATTCTTTGCCACAGTACAAAACAAACTGATATTTGCAATAAGCAACCATACTGCAGCAGAACTCATAGAAACACGAAGCGATATTGAAAATCCCCATATGGGATTGACAACCTGGAAAAAAGCACCAAATGGAAAAATACTCCAAAGTGACGTAGTCATATCTAAAAATTATTTGAATCAAAATGAATTATCAAGATTAAATAGTTTAGTAGAAGGTTTTTTGAATTTAGCCGAATCACGCGCAGAGGATAGAATCCCAATGAGTATGAAAGACTGGAAAGAACTGCTGGATGACTACCTTAAACTTCGAAGGCTGCCAATTCTTGTTGGCAAAGGTAAGATATCTGCTGAAGAAGCACAAGAACATGTGCTTGAAAAATATGAAAAATTCAGAGAAGTGCAAGATGAAAACTTCATTTCTGACTTTGATCAAATGATTTTAGATATTAAACGACTAGAAGGAAAATAATATAATTGAATATACTTTAGTTTAAAATAGTTTTTGTTGTGCATCAATATTACTAGATTCTGAAACTTCTTTTACAACATCACTATCTTTAATATCCACAATGAAAAGTAGAAAATACTGAATATGCAATTTAATATCTAAATTTGATAACCTCATTGAAATTATCAATTAAATACAATAATTCAAAAGTCAAACAATATTGCGATTAAGTATTACTTTAAATTCCATTTTTCTGCATTAGATATTTTTATAAACTATTTTTGCTACTTTTTTAGCTATTGCAACTATTGTTAAAATAGGTGGTCTTCCAGGTGCTTCAGGTATTACACTTGCATCCGAAACATATACTCCTTTAACTTCAGTTTCAAAATTATTATCAACAACAACACCTATCGCAGCAGTTCCTCCAGGATGTGCTCCTTTAAGAGAAGTTGCAACAATAGATTCCGGTTTAACTCCTAATTTTAAAAGAATATTGACCGCTTTTTCATATCCTTCCTTAATCAAATCAACATCTAATTTGGTTAGAGTTTTTTCAATATTTCCTTCACTGTCAATTGTTCCAATACAAGAATCTGCAAATTTAAGCATGATTCCAATCACATCTTTTTCTTCTACAACAATTCCCTTTTCTTGCATCAAAGGCAATAATTGCATTGAATAATGAGGAGATAAAAAATATGGTCCGAATTCTGCTTTAATACCCATTAATAATTCATTGTTTAATTGTGCATTTTCCAGATATCCACCAATTGTTGTGAAAATATCAAAAAATATTTGACTTCCTACATTTTTAAATTTTGAATTTTTTAAAATTATTGGTGTGTTTAATGCACCCGCAGCCACAACTACTCTTTTTGCTTTATAAACTACTTTTTCATTGTTCTTATTGATTCCAACTACACCCATAACTTCATTATTTTCATGTAAAACTTCAAAAACATTAAACTCTGTGACTAATTCTGCACCATATTCAACAGCTTCACGAACAAAATAAGTTGCATCCCATTTTGCATCAAACAAACATCCATTTACACATTTTCCACATGATTGACATTTTTCAAAGTTAATGAATTTAGGCATTGGTTCAACAATATAACCTAATTCTTCACCTGCTTGTGCAATGAGTTGTGTTGAATGCCCCCATAATTTTTTTGGGAAATATCTGACATTTAATTCTCCGCTAGCTTCTAGAAGCTCTTCAAAAATATTCAAATTTTTATCTTCAAATTGTTGCATTATTGAATTTGAATAACATCCACTACAGGAAAAACATGCATTTCCTATTGATGATGTGGTAGTTCCACCAATCTCTTCAATATTTGTTAAAGTTAATGGCAATGTTAAAAATTCATAATTCATCTTATCCGAATCTGAAAGATTATTATTTAAATATATCTCTTTGGTTTTCATACATTCTACATAGCTTCCACTATTTTGTATAGATCCTTTTTCTAAAATTAGGACTTTACATCCCATTTGTGAAAGGTCCTTAGCAACGGTTGCTCCACCAGCACCTGTTCCTACAACAATAACATCAAAAATTTCTATTCCTCCAATAAATTAACAATAGTTATATTATCTTTTTAATGTTTAAATGTTTTCATTCAAAATACAAAAAAATATTTATATAATTAAATACACTACTCATCTTATGGAAAAAAATAACTATTGTTATATATTAAATTTCAAAGGGATTCTATTTTTTCCATACTCTCGGGCGAGTAAAATATATATAACATAATAAAACAATGCCACTTCCCTAAAATGTTTTATAACTCCAAAATATAAGTCAAAAAGAGATATTAACAAGATTGAAATTTACTCCTTTATGGAGTAAATACATCTCCCATTAAAAAAGAGCATCATTATGATGCTCTTAATATTTTAATAAAATTAATTATTAGTGATATGATGAATCTTGAAGAGAAAATTGATATAGTAAAAGACATTTTAAAAGATGAAAAAGTAGCTATTGGTTTTTCTGGCGGTGCTGATTCCACATTAATTGCATATTTATCATCAAAATTTGCAAAAGACACATTAGCCATTACTATAGATAATCATTTGATGCCTAGTGGATTTATTGAACACACAAAAAGAATCACTACGAAATTTAAAATCAAACATGAAATTATTGATTTAAATTTTTATGACAATGAAAAATTTCTTGAAAATGGACCTAAAAGATGCTATTATTGTAGAAACTGGATGTATACACATATAGCTGAAATTGCTCATGAAAAAGGTTTTGATTTTATATGTGATGGGAATAATATTAGTGATTTAGTAATTGATAGGCCAGGAATTTTAGTAACTTATA
>SUTL01000145.1 GCA_015062925.1 Methanobrevibacter thaueri | reverse complement strand
TCCTTTCTGTTCAATCAAAGTAAAGTCAGTCGATGATCTGGTTAAAATCCTATTCAATTCAAAATAAGAATTTTCAACCTCTAAATCACTTGCGTATATAGATCCACCGTTAAATTGTGCCGAATTGTTAATGAATGAGGAGTCAGTAATTTTAATCGGATTTGCATGATAATTTGATGAAACCGCAATTGCTCCTCCATGTTTTCCAGCATAATTATTTTCAAATTGACAATTTATAACTGTTAGATTACCGTTGTTTAATAGATATGCCCCACCATTCATTTTATTGGCGACATGTCCATTTATGAATTTTATATCTTTTAATGTTACAGACCCTGAATATTGGGTGAAAATTCTTGCAAGGTTGCTTGCATCAATTGTATGGTTATTCCCGTTGATGATGATATCATCAGTCTGAATTCCCATTCTAAATTTACCGTCCTTACCAGAATCGAATTTATAGTCTTTTGTTAAAGTTACTACACCGTTTCTTGCGTTCTGAATTTCATTATCCAAATCTGTGAAGGTACCAGTAGCACCGTCACCTACAATGTCAACATCAGTTACTTGATTTGCTAAATATTCATTTCCATTATGCGCATTTGCGTCTGTTGAAACACCTTCAGTTGCTGAAACCATCCCGACAGACAATATCAGTATTAAGAATACCAATAAGATCTTCAGTTTATTTTTCATTATTTCCCTCAAATCGAGAAACAAATCAATATATAAACTAAATCGCATTTCTATTTAATAATATAAACTAAAATTTATTTCAGTTAAAATTTAAACCTATATAAATAATATAACCTAATCATAATCATGCTTTTAACAACAAAGTATATCTAATTAAACCAAGTTATATTCATTGTTAAATCATCATATACGCCCAGCCAATTAAACATACACATTAATTATAACACTAGACCAAAAAATACCAATCATATCAAGTTAAAATTGTATTTAACAGAAAATTGATTTGTATTTGAATATAAGATTTGTTTTAACTCAATAAACATAATATTATATTATTTAAATTTGCAGGAATATTGCCCATATAACATGAATTCATATTCCAATAATATATTAATATTATATATAATATAAACATTACTATACATGATTTACTTTAATTAATCAAAAAAATGAACAAAATAGAAAATATGCCATAGTAAAAAAGAACATATCTAAAAATTATACATAAAAAATATAAAAATAAATAAATTATAATAATTTATACACTTATAATGGAAAAATTAAATAATAAGTTAAATAAATTTTTATTTTTTAAATTTTATTAAAAATTTTAATAAAAAGAATAAGTATTTTATAAAAAAAAATAACTTGTTTCAAACATGCAATTTTTAATAGTTATCAAATTAGAACATCTAAAACACAATATATGTTTCCATTGCTAATATACAAACTAATTTTTGGATTTATACCCCAATAGAAGTTCACAAAAACATTTAGCAAAATCCAGAATAATGCATTAAATTCATTAAACAAATTGTAAAAAATTGTCTAAAAAGTTATAAATGTTCGAAAGTTACAAAAAAAGCAGTTGTTAAGTAAAAAAAGAAAAAATTTGGAGTTAATTAAAACTCCTTTAAATGTTTAATTTTGTTTTCTTCTGATTATTAATGGAATAAACAATGTTAACAGAAGCAATACAATTGGATTTCCTGTAGCATGTGAGCCAGGTTTTACGTGTTTAGGCACATGATGCTTATGTGGAACAGGAGGTTCTTCAACAGGAACATCAGGCTCAGGAGGTACAGTCTCGTTAGTAACGTTTGTTGTATCGGTACTGTTTACTGTATCATTTGTAAGGTTATTACCTGCAGTCACAGTATTGATCTTGAATCCAACACTTAAAGCGTTGAAAACAACAGTGAAGCTTGCAGATTCACCTATGCCCAGAGCTTTATTATAAGTAAACTTATTGTTACCGTCAAATGTCCAATCACTGTTAGGAACCATATGGTCAAAGACAAGTCCTTCGCTGTATTCCTCTTCAATTACATAAACACCAGTCAATTCACAGTCTCCTGTGTTTGTAACAACAATGACAAAGTATACCTGCTGGTCTACTTTAACAGTTTTGTTCAGTGAAGTTTTTTCAACTGTCATATTTGGAGTCGGAACAGTCAGAATAGTGAAATTTCCATCAGTACTGGTAATATTTGTAGTTTTGTTATTTTCAGTAACACTGACAGTATAATTGATTACTTTACCGTCCTTATAGACAGGCAAGTCATCGAAAGTTAATTTCCAGTCATTACCTGGGAATAAGGTTGCATTAGCAACAGGAACACCATCAGCATAGATAGTTACCTCAATAGGTGTTGAAATTTCTTTTTCTTTTTCTTCAGTTTCTCTCCAGACTTTTGTAATGTTAATAACTGTTATGACAGGGACGTGAGTATTGGTTACAGTAAAGACATATGCAGAACTGTTAGAAATAACAGTAGTATAATTAGCAACGCTAACCTCTTCAATACTGTAAACTATTGCTTTACCATTACTGTAAACAGGCAAATCAGCAAATACCGCTTTCCAATCATTACCTGCATTCAAATCAGCACTAGCAACAACGACTCCATCTTTAAGCAAGACCACAGTAATATTAGCAGGTCTAACACCATCCTGGTTATCAGCGTCATTCCAGACTTTAGTCACATTGACCTCAGTAACAACAGGAACATGACTATTAGTTACAGTAAACTCATATGCAGTAGCATTAGAGATAACTGAAGTATAATCAGCAACATCCAATTCCTGAACAGAATAAGTGATCACATTACCGTTACTGTAAACTGATAAATTATCAAATACTGCTTT
>SUTL01000030.1 GCA_015062925.1 Methanobrevibacter thaueri | reverse complement strand
GCATTAAATGCTAATAGAAATAATATTAAATCAAATAAAATCATTGTTAATGCTTCGGGAAAAAATTTAGATAATAAAGAATTCGATTCAATAAATGGACCAATTTCCGGTATTTTATTAGTTGATGATTCAACTGGAAATGTTATTGAGGATAATAATATCACATCTAATGTGGGTTATGCTATTAATATCCAATCTATATCTAATAATAATATTATATTCAATAATTATCTGTGTTCTCCATTGGGAAATGCAAATAATGCGGTAAATTCTTCTTCTGAAGATAATATTATTATTGGCAATTATATCTATTTAATTAATGCAACACTTTTAAAAACTCAAGTTCAATATTTAGAATCTGGTAAATATATTTTAAAAGTCAGTGTTGATTTAATTGATGCACTTGAAGGTGCTAAAGTAGATTTTTATATAGATAAATATTTTGGAACTGCATATGTTAGAAATGGAACTGCTGTTTTAAATTATGCCTTGGATGAAGGATACATTCCTTCGTATTATATAATTTCTGCTGTTATAACTCAGGAAAATTATAAAGTTACAGAATTTGAGTCAGAACTAGAAATTACAAAAGGTAATCTTAATGTTGAGGTTTTAAATGCTTCTGTTAAAGACGGTTTAAACGGTAAATTTATAGTTAAAATTACAAATGCATTAGGTAAATCGGTTTCAGGATTATATGTTGTATTTTATAGGGGTAGTGTTCCAATAGGTTCTGCAGTTACAGACAATAATGGTATTGCAACAAGAATCACACTTGTTCCTAAAACATTAAACGGTGAATATGACATTAAAGCTGAAGTGAGAGAATCTGATTATTATTTAGCTGATTCTGGTTTGGGTAAATTGAAAATATTGGATATTGCTCCTGTTAGCATTAATGTTAATAGGCAAGTAAGTTCAAATAGTGTTTTTGCTACTTTAGTTGATAATAACGGTTTTGCTGTAGCTAATAAAAAAGTTTCTGTAAACATTGGTGGTACTTCCTATTCTCTTAAAACTAATGGTGAAGGAAAACTTATACTTCCAAATATTGCTATAGGTAATCATGCTCTTTCAATTACTTTTGAAGGAGATTCTGATTATCAATCTGCAAATTATAATGGTGAATTGACAATTTTACCTCCACTATCTGAAAATAATGATTTCAATGTTTATTATGGATCTAACATACAGTATAAAGTGCATGTTAGGGGTAGTGATGGTAATTTTGTTGGTGAAGGCCATGAAGTTGCAATTAATGTTGGTGGTAAAACATATAATGTTAAAACAGATAAAAATGGTTATGCTATTTTAGACATTAAATTAGGTGTTGGAAAATATACTATAACTGCAAATTACAATGATTATATTGTATCAAATAAAATCACTGTTAAACCAACATTATCTGCTAAAAATATTTCTGTTAAAAAATCTAAAAAGGTTAAATTTTCAGCTAAATTAGTTGATAAAAATGGTAAAGCTTTGAAAAAGAAAAAAGTAACCTTTAAAATTAAAAATAAGAAGTATTATGCAAAAACTAATAAAAAAGGAAAAGCAACTATTGTTATTAAAAAACTTAAACCTGGAAAATATACTATAAGTTCCAGTTATGGTGGTTGCACTATTAAAAACACAATTAAAATTAAAAAATAAAGGTAGTAACCTTTATTTTATTTTTTTTTCAATTTCACTTTAATTACTTTTAAATATCTTTAATATCTAATCTATGTATGTAATCAAGTTATTGGTAATTTTTATCAATATTTGTTTTACTATACTTTAATTTAATTTATAAAAAATGAGGTGGAATTATTAAGTTTAAATACTTATTTGTTTCATTATTATTGCTTTTTGTAGTAATGTCTGCTAGTGCTGCTTTTGCAGCTGAAGATGCTGATATGACTGCAGCTGCTGATAATGATGATAATGATGATATTGTAGCTTCTGTTGATAAAGAATCTTCATTAGGTTCTAAAGAAGCTAAAAATGATGTTTTAAAAGCATCACAAGAAATAACTCCAGAAAATATTAATCAATATGTAGATAAAAATGGAGTTATAAATACAACTGCTGAAGAAATTACATTTAAAGGTAATTTTAATGGTAATGCAAGTTTAAATAAAATAACTGTTGCTAATAACGATACTAAAATCATTGGTGAAAATGCGGTTTTCAATAATATTTCTTTTTATATTAATGCAAGTGGAGTAAATATTATTGGTACTAATGGTCTTAAATTTGTTCAAGAAAAAGAAGATAGTTATGTAATAAATGTAAATAATGCTGATAATATAGAAATAAATGGAATAACTGTTTACTATAGCTCTACAAAGACTACTCAATCTATGAATTACGGGCATATTGCTATTTTATTTGATAATTCTAAAGATTTCCAATTAATAAATTCCGTTATTAATTATTATGCTATAGCAAATAAAACTACTTTTTCTAACGCTCTTCGTATTACTCATTCTAATGGTATGATTAAAAATAATAAATTTAATATCACTTCTTCTTTATTGGATATTGAATGGTATATGGGAGGTTTGTCTCGATCTGGCGGTATTTACATTAACAATATGGGAGATGAAGGAACAACACATTTTGAAGACAATACCATTGATTTTAAGGACAATAGGGCTTTTGGATATTACCCTACTCTCTATGTTTTAGAGGTTGTTGATGGTGGACATGATATAGTTATTAATAATAACAACATTACTGCCATAAGTAATAGTGAAGGTAATATTTACCTTTATGCTGTAAAAATCACTGCGGATAATTTTTTAATAGGAAATAATAATATTTCTGTTTCTTCTCAAAACTATGCAAATGGTATTGATGTTGAAGGCCCTGCATTTGGTGTTATTAATTATAATAATATTAAGGCCACTGCAACAAATTCTGCATATTCAATCTATTCAGGCATGAACGGTAAAGATACTAATATTACAATTATAGGAAATCATTTAATAGCTGAGTCTTACTTTGCTTGTGGTATTGAAGCTGCTGGAAATGTTACTATAGGTAGTAAAGATCATCCTACACGTGATAATAATACAATTGTAACTTTTGGTAATTATACTGTAGGTATTGCATCTAATGCTAAAAGTTTAAACGTTTTTGGAAACACTATTGTATCTGTTGGTTCTAACTATGGTGAAATACCAGTTGGTGACAGTTTTGGTGCTGAAACTGCAGGTATTAAAGTAATGCCTGGATGGAGTAGTCCTTCTGTAAATGCACTTATTTCTGATAACAAAATTGCTTCTTCAAATAAGGCTCTTTCCTTTATTATGAGTGACAATATTGTTGCTAGTAATAATTTAATAGTTGTTACAAGATATAATTCAAACAATGCAAGCGATTTAATTGGTATTTATGCAAATTCTGTTTCAAATTTAACATTAAATACTAATAATGTAACTTATGTTGGATCTACAAATGGTTCTGCTAAAGATAGGGCTGTTCAAATTATTGCTTCTCCAAATGCAAATATTAATAATAATAATTTTACTATTAATTTAGTTTCATGTGATATTGACTGGAATGCTCCTAATGCTCCAGTTGTATTTTCTGAAGGTATTGAAATTAAAGGTTCAGATAATGCTAAATTCACAAATAATATGATAAATATAACTTCTGATGAATTCTGTATTATTGATAAGAAATATGGTGTGGGCTATGATACCATTTACGGAATGGATGTTAACTCTAACAATATTTTAATTGCTGGTAATAAAATAGGTATTGCTGGTGGAAATTATTCATATGCAATTGTTGCATCAGGTAACTTCAATATTTCTAAAAATAATATTACTGTTGATCCAAACGGTCCTTATGCAAATGGTATTAATATTGAAGGTCCTGCTAATGGGGTAATTGAAAACAATAATATTAATGTTAAAGCTAATGATGTTGGAACTGCATACCCTATTTACGGAGGTATGGCAAATCCTAAGGATATGGTTATAAATATTAAAAACAATAATATCTCTGGTGATGGTTACTTTGTATGTGGTATTGAAACTGCAGGTAAAGAAATTACAGTAGAAAACAATAACATTGACTTAACCGGTAATTATACTATGGGTATTGGTTCAGTTGCTGATAAATTAGTTGCAACTAATAACAATATTTCTGCACAAGGTTCCAATGTTGGTAATTTATCCATTTGGGAAGGTATGGGTGTTGAAACTGTTGGTATTAAATCATTAAGAGGTAATGTTGTTATAAATGATAATAATATTACTTCAACTGATAAAAATATTTCAGTTTCAAATGTTGAAGGAACTATTCTCGTAAACAACCTTACTAAAGCATATAATGCTGATTATACTTTCCAAATTACTATTCTTGGTATCGATGGTAAAGGTGTAGCTAATACAAATATAACCTTAACTGTAGATGGTGTAAAAATTACTAAAACCACAGATGCTAACGGTACTATAACCTTAACCAATAAGGAAGTTAGTGCTATTGGAGCTCATACTGTTTCAATTTCAAATCCAGTTACTAATGAAACTGTAAACGCTGTAATTAACATTGTATCTAGAATTGCTGAAAACAGTGATGTTAAAATGTATTACTATGATGGAACTGCTTTCAGAGTTCGTGCTTTAGATGATAATGGTAACCCAGTAGGCGCAGGTGAAACTGTTATTATTACTGTTGGTTCTAAAGCATATGAAGTTAAAACCGATGCTAACGGTTATGCTTCTTTAGTGATTAAACAATTGCCTAAAACATATACTGTTACTGCAACTTATAAAGGTGTTACTACTGAAAATAAAGTTCAAGTAAAACAAGTATTAAAAACAAGCAATGTTAAAGTTAAAAAATCATCTAAAAAATTGGTTTTAAAAGCTAAACTTGTCAACAAACTCAAAGGTAAAAAAATCACCTTTAAGTTTAATGGTAAAAAATACGCTGCAAAAACCAAT
This sequence comes from Methanobrevibacter thaueri, assembly GCA_015062925.1. Lineage (GTDB taxonomy): Archaea > Methanobacteriota > Methanobacteria > Methanobacteriales > Methanobacteriaceae > Methanocatella > Methanocatella thaueri_C. The sequence continues at coordinate 16,688 of SUTL01000030.1, read as the reverse complement.
AAAAAAGGTGTTGCTGCAGTTAAATTAGGTAAAAAAGTTATCAAAAAACTTAAAGCTGGTAAAAAATACGCTTTCAAAGCAATATTTGTTAAAGATGCTGTAAAAGGTAAAGTTGTTGTTAAAAAATAGAGATTTTTAAATCTCTATACTTTTTTTATTTTTTCATGTAGATGTCTTTATTTATTATTACTATTTTTACTATCTACCTTAAAAATTATTAAATATCAGTATCATTATATTGATTATATTTTTATAATAGTTATTTTAATTAATTCTACTTTTAAGTAAATCAATAGAATTTTTCATCCAAAATTTCAATTTTCAAAAAATAGAATATGTGTTAAAAATTAGTTGAAATAATTAGCTATTTAAAGCTAAGTTATTTCATTGCATCTTTGACTCTATCAAAGATTCCTTTTTCAATATGTTTAATTTCTTCGCCACTTACTTCAGCGAATTCATGAAGGATTTCTTTTTGTTTTTGATTTAATTTTTTAGGAACAACTACTTTAACGGCAACGTACATATTTCCTCTACCTTTATGTCTAACAGAAGTCATACCTTGCCCTCTTAATTTAAATACAGTTTCACTTTGTGTTCCTGGTGCAACTTTAAATTCAACTTCTTTTCCTTCAATTGTAGGTATACTAATTATATCTCCAAGGGCAGCTTGTGGAAAACTGATTTCTTGGTCTAAGTATAAGTGATCCCCTTCACGTTGGAATTTGTCATGTCTTTTAATATGAACAGTAACAATTAAATCTCCTGCAAGACCTTCTCTATCTCCACAGTTTCCTTCTCCTGAAACTCTTAAATGGTTACCTTCGTCAACTCCTTCTGGAATTTCAATTTTAATTGTTTTTGTTTTACGTTTATTACCTTTTCCATGACAATCTTCACAGGGTTCTTTGATTATCTTACCAGTACCTTTACATTCTCTACATGGTCTTATATTAACCATTTGTCCTAAAAATGTATTGCTAACTTCTTTAACTTGTCCTGTTCCACCACAGGTTTTACATGTTTCAGGTTCAACACCTGGCTTTGATTTTGTTCCGTTACATGTAGGACATAGTTCATTTCTGCTAATTTTAATTTCTTTTTCGCATCCGTTAAATGCTTCTTCAAGAGTAATTGGAACTTCAGTATAAATGTCTGAACCTCTTTGAGGACCGGCATTTCTGTTTCTTGAACGAGCACCTCCACCAAAACCAAACATTTCAAAGATATTTCCTATATCGAATCCTTGGAAAATATCTTCAAAGTTTACATTCTGATAGAAGTCTTCTGCAGTGTATCCGTCCATTCCAGCATGACCAAATTGATCATATCTTTGACGTTTTTCATCATCAGACAAGACAGCATAAGCTTCACTAACTTCTTTGAACTTTTCTTCAGCACCTTCCTCGTCACAAACATCAGGATGGTATTGTCTGGCTAATTTACGATAAGCTTTTTTGATTGTCTTTTCATCAGCAGTTTTATCTACTCCAAGAACTTCATAATAATCTCGCTTGTCTGCCATTTGTTCACCTTAAAAATAAATTTTAAAAAAATAGATAGAAAAAATAATAGTTTTATCTAATTGTCAGTTTTATTTTGATTCTGATTTTGTATTAACCTAACAATTATAATAAAACTACATTATTTAATCTAGTCTTTTACTTCATAGTCTGCATCAATTGTGTCATCATCGCCTTTGTCTGCACCTGCATCTGCTCCTTCAGCACCATCTTGTTGTTGTGCTTGTGCTTGAGCTTCAGCTTGTGCTTGTTGGTATACTTTAGCACCAATCTCTTGAACTACATTGGATAATTCATCAGACTTTGCTTTAATGGCATCAATATCATCGCCAGCTATAAGTTCTCTTAATTCACTTACAAGTCCTTCGACTTTAGTTTTTTCATCTTCAGATACTTGGTCTTTGAGTTCTTCTAAAGTTTTTTCTGAAGTATAAATTAAGGAATCTGCATTGTTTCTAACTTCAATTTCTTCTTGTCTTTTTGCATCCGCTTCAGCATTCATTTCTGCTTCTTTAATTTTTTGTTCGATTTCCTCATCGGATAATTTAGTTGAAGAAGTAATTGTAATTGCTTGTTCTTTTCCGGTTCCTTTATCTTTTGCAGTTACATTAATAATACCATTTGCATCAATATCGAAGGTTACTTCAATTTGTGGAACGCCTCTTGGTGCAGGTGGGATTCCTACAAGTTGGAAACGTCCAAGTGAGGTATTGTCTGCTGCCATTTTCCTTTCACCTTGTAATACATTAATGTCTACTGATGGTTGGTTATCAGCGGCTGTTGAAAAGACTTGGCTTTTTTTGGTAGGAATAGTTGTGTTTCTTTCAATTAATGTGGTTGATACTCCACCTAAGGTTTCAATACCTAAGGATAATGGAGTTACATCTAAAAGAACAATGTCTTTAATTTCACCAGCTAATACTCCACCTTGAATAGCTGCACCCATAGATACACATTCCATTGGGTCAATTCCTCTTTCAATTGGTTTGCCTATGAATTTTTCAACATATTGTTGTACAATAGGCATTCTGGTAGGCCCTCCAACTAAGATAATTTTATCAATGTCACTTTTACTCATTTTAGCATCGTCTAAAGCTTGTTGCATTGGTTTTCCTGATTTTTCAACAATGGAATCAACAAGTTCTTCTAATTTTGCTCTTGTAAGAGTAATGATTAAGTTTTTAGGAGATCCGTCACTTCCCATTGCAATGAATGGTAAGTTTACTTCGGTTGTAGTGGTAGTGGATAATTCAATTTTTGCTTTTTCAGCAGCTTCTCTTAATCTTTGAACTGCTTGGTCATTATCCATTAAGTCTATTCCTTCTTTGGATTTAAATTCATCTGCTAAGTATTTGAGTAATACATTATCCATATCGGTACCACCAAGTTGGGTATCTCCACTTGTAGACCTTACTTCAAATACTCCGCCACCGAATTCCATAATGGTTACGTCTAAGGTACCTCCACCTAAATCGTATACCATAATGTTCATGTCATCTTCTTCAGATTTATCAAGTCCGTATGCAAGGCTTGCTGCAGTTGGTTCGTTTACAAGTCTTACAACGTCAAGACCAGCAATAGTACCTGCATCTTTTGTTGCAGTCCTTTGATTATCGTCAAAGTAAGCAGGAACAGTAATTACAGCTTTTTCTACAGGTTCACCTAAGAATGTTTCAGCATCTTTTTTAATTTTTTGTAAGATAAATGCTGAAATCTCTTGTGGAGAGTATTGTTTTCCGTTTACTGTAACTTTGTGATCAGTACCCATACTTCTTTTAATAGCACTGATTGTATTTTCAGGATTGGTTACTGCTTGTCTTCTAGCAGGTTCTCCTACTAACATTTGACCTTCTTCGGTAAATGCAACATAACTTGGGAATGATTTTCCGTATTGACTTGCTCCTTCTGCTGATGGAATTGTGGTTGGTTTACCTGCAACAAGAACTGATGCAGCGGAGTTACTAGTACCAAGGTCGATTCCAATAATTTTTTCTTTTTTAGTATCAGACATAAATATCACCTATTTTTTATTAATATAATTATTTAATAAACATTATTTTTTACAAACTATAACTTTTGAATATTTAAGAACTTTATCTTTGTACATGTAGCCTTTCATTAGTTCATCTATAATATATCCATTTTCAACATCATCTGATTCCTGAACCATTAATGCTTCATGTTTGTTCAAATCGAATTTTTCACCTTTTGCTGGAATTTCTTCCACACCTTCTTTTTGTAAAACATCACCAAATTTATTATAGATAAGTTCGACTCCTTCTCTTAAATTTTCATTATCTTCAGTTTCTAAAGCTCTTGTGAAGTCTTCATAACAGTCTAAAAAGTCTTTTATAACTTTTTCATTAGCAAATTTTACAATTTCTTTGTTTTGTTTTTCATTTATTTTTTTGAAATTTTCAAAATCTGCTTGAAGTCTTTGGGATAGTGAAACATATTCTTGTGTTTCAGCTTTTGCATTTTCAAGATCTTTTTGAAGATTTTCAATTTCTTCATTTTTTGCTTCTAGTTCATTTTGAAGTTCTTCAAATTCTTCTTGAAAATCTGTTGTTTCAACTTCAGTTTCGCTTTTATTTTCGTCAGTCATTTTGACACCTTTTTAGGTTTTTTGAAAAACTTTTGTAATAACTCTCAACCGAGAATTGTTACTTTTTGGACTTCAACATTGGTTTTTGAGAATTTATGGACATATGGGAAAATGGTTCTTATTATAAGAGTTATTACTTCAAGTTTTTCTTAACCAAATATTAAAGTAACCAAAAGTTATCTTTCTCTTACATTATTATAGTAACAAAAAGTTATATAAAGGTTTCGATACATAAGGTATAATCATGACTAATGCAAACGACATTGAGAAAAATAAAAAATCTCGCAATAATCTGGATTCTACCGATACTCATATAGAAATTAGGGGTAGGTATGATGACCCTTTAGGCGAGATTGATGAAGAAGATATCCTTGATGTGATGGGTTGTAAGACTAGAAGAGATATTATAAATCTTTTAAGGCAAGAACCGATGTTTGTTAGTGAAATATCCAATGAATTGGATATTGGTCAAAAAGCTATTATAGCTCATTTACGTGCTATGGAAGATATAGGTATTTTAAATTCTTCTTATAAAAAGATTTTAAGGGGACGTCCTCGTAAATACTATGATTTACAAAATGAAGTTAACATCCATATTACAATTAACAGAAATACATTTGATGTTAATTTTTCAGATGATATATTAAATACATTACAACTTCCATCAGGGGATGAATGGTCCAAATTATTAGATATTGAAAAAAGAATAGATGCAGGTCAGCTTGAAGCAATCGAAGAGTTGAAAAATCAAATTCGTTTATATGGTAATTTAAAAGAAAGGGCTGAATATATTCTTGAAAGGACCATGAACAGATAATTTGTTTAGTTTGAATTTAATTTCAAACTTTTTTTACTTTTTTTTAGCAACAATACTTTGTCCAAGTGAAACAGATCCGTCTCCGGCACAGGTATTGGTGTGCTGTATAAATTTATATCCGCTATTTTCAATATAATTTTTAACATGTTCTGTTATAGCTTCATTGTAAAATACTCCACCGGTAGCTCCTACAACATCAATATTTTTTTTACTTGCTGATTGAACGGCAAGTTTACTTAATCCTTTTGCTACTGCTTTTTGACCTGCTGATGCAACATCACAAGCTTTTTCACCACTTTGATATAATCTGACAACTTCTTTTAGAATTTCAGTAGTGTTTAGCTGATTTTTTTCTATTATCACAGGAATTTCCAATTCTTTAGTTGCGTGATATGCGGCAGATTCAAGTTTCATGGAACATTCTCCTTCATATGTTCGTTCGTGACATATTTCTAAAGCAACAGCCATTGAATCAAGAACTCTTCCGGTACTTGTTGTTTTTCCAACATTTATTCCTGATTCAAGTTGTTTGAAAATATTTTTAATTTCAATAGCTCCATATTTGAAATAATCTGAATAATATTTAATTAAATCTTCATCTTTCAATATACTTGCAAGCATTCTTGCAGGATATCTGGTTGCAACATCTCCTCCGGGCATCAGTTGACTTTCAAGATGTCCTATTCGTTTAAATGAATTAACATCAGTATAGAGAATTTCTCCTCCCCAACTTGTCCCGTTACTACCATACCCAACTCCATCGCAGGCAATAACAATAGCTTCATCAATACTGTGGTCATTTAAAAGAGCTACGCTATGTGCATGATGGTGCTGCACAGGCATAACTTCAGCATCATATTTTTCACCTAATTCATGAGCCAGTCGTGTTGTAAAAAAGTGAGGATGCATATCACATGCAATAATATCAAATTCATTGATTTTTGTTATTCGCTCAAGATTTTTAATAGCACTTTTTAAAAATTCCAATGTTTTTGGTTTGTTTGTATTTCCAATATGCTGTGAAGGGTATACTTTATCATCTCTGGCAATGGAAAATGTTACGTCAAGTTCAGGACCTAATGCAAGAACATCCAAATCATTAACTTCATAATTAATTGTATATGCTTCAGGAGTATATCCTCTTGACCTTCGAATGAATGATAATTCATCATTTCTGAATCTGATTACAGAGTCATCACATCTGTTTAGGATTTTACGATTATGTATTAGGGAATAATCATTAACTCCGGTGATAATCTCATTATTTTCAATCATCATTGGTTCTCCGGGAATATTTGCTGATGTCATAACAAATGTATCAATGTCAGATTCATCAAATAATAAATAATGCATTGGGGAGTAGGGAAGCATTACACCAATGTTGTGAAGTCCGGGAGATAGACTTTCCGGAAATTTGTAATTGTTATTTTTCTTTAAGATAACGATTGGCCTTTTATTTGAGGTAATTGTTTTTATTTCATTTTCAGACAATTGAGCATAATTTTTAACACTTTTTAAATCTTTGCTCATTACTGCAAATGCCTGATTTGGTCTGTTTAGTCTTTTTCTTAATTCTTTTATTGCTTTATCGTTATATGCATCAACGACTAAATGTGTTCCTCCAATTCCTTTAATTGCCAATATTTTTCCTGTTTTTAATATATCTGCACCATATTTGATTGGATTTTTTTCATTAAGATTCTTATCTTCTTTATATATTGCCATTTGGGGTCCACATTCACTGCAACAGATTGCCTCTCCATGATAGCGTCTGTTAAGTGGTTCTTTGTATTCTTCAAGACACTCATCACATAATGGAAATTCATCCATGGATGTACGAATTCTGTCATATGGGACACTTTCAATAACAGTAAATCTTGGTCCACAGTCGGTACATGCATTAAATGGATATTTGTATCTTCTGTCATTAGGATTTCTAATTTCACTAAGACAATTATCACAAATTGCAATATCTGGTGGTATCGCACTAACTCCAGAGTATGAATCACCACTTTCAATAATTTCAAAATCAGTATAATTTTCAACAGTAATTTCTTCTACTTCCATAGAATCGATTTTAGCTATTGGTGGCAATTCATTTGGAAGTCTTTTTACGAAATCTTCTGTATTTTTGCCTTCAACAATGATTTCAACTATATTTCCAAGGTTTCTAACATATCCGTTGAGTTTTAATTCACTAGCTATTCGGTAAACATATGGCCTGAAGCCAACACCCTGAACTATTCCTTGTGTTAAAATCTTTAAAGCTTTCATTAAATTATAATATTGTAAGTTAAATTTTATATAATTTTATCTTAAATATTATATTATGAAAGATATTCTTGAAAAATTAGTTAATGGGGAACTTGATGTAAGTGAAGCAGAACTTTTATTAAAATCAGATAATATTTTGGAATTTGATGAGATTGCAAAATTTGATATTAAAAGAAATGAAAGAACAGGTTTTCCAGAAGCAGTATTTTCGCCAAGTAAAGATTATGAAGATTTAATTTCAATTATAAAAAATTATCTTGAAAAATCAGATAAAAATTTAATTATTACAAAACTCTCGCAAGAAAGATATGATAAAATTTTAAATGATTTAGGTGAAAATTCATTTATCTTTGATTATAATAAAAGAGCTCAAATATTAATTATTAGAAAAGAAATTAATAAAAAATCTCCAATAGCTAAAATTGGAATAATCACGGCAGGAACCTCTGATATTAATATTGCTGAGGAAGCTAAAGTAATTGTTGAGGAAGGAGGATGTGAGGCTATAACATCATATGATATTGGAGTAGCAGGAATTCACAGATTATTCCCACAAATTGCTTATATGGTTCGTGAAGGAGTTAAAGTATTTATTGTCTGTGCAGGAATGGAAGGGGCCCTCCCTTCAGTTGTTGCTGGTCTTGTTGATGTGCCGGTAATTGCTGTTCCAACATCTGTTGGTTATGGTGTTGGTGAAGGTGGAAGAGTAGCTTTAGATGCAATGCTTCAATCATGTGCACCAGGTATTGCTGTTGTAAATATTGACAATGGATTTGGAGCAGGTGTTTTTGCTTTAACAATTTTAAATGTGATTAAATGAAATATGAAACATTTAATCCTAAAAGACATGATATTTTAAAAGTCGCATCCTTAATTTATGATGTTGATTTTCGAACTTTTGACTTATTTTTTAGAGATAAAAATAAAGCTGTTAAAGCAATTTCAAAAAGTATTGCTGATGAAGATTTGGACACATTTAAGGTAATTTTGGATGATGAAAATAATATTATTGGTATTTTAATATATTATATTTCAAAATTTCCTAAAAAATTTTATATTAAATCATTTAGACTATTTTTAATTGATTTATTAGATTATTTTGTATTGTGCGATGTTGGTGAAGGAGATTTATACATTGCTGATGTTGCAATTGATGAATCTATGAGAGGTCAGGGTTTAGGAAGAAAAGTATTGGAAGATGTTATAAATCATGCTAAATCTAGAAAATTAAATAGAGTTATTCTGGATGCTGATTTTAGAAATATAAAAGCAAAAAATCTTTATGAAAAAATAGGATTTAAAGAATTTAATAAAAAAAGAGTTAAAATTGGAAAATTTGAAAGAGGGATGTATAATATGGAATTAAAATTATAGAAATTTTAATCCATCTTATTTTGTTTAAAGTCATGAACTATTGTATCCTGTATGAATTTTGCATTTTTATCATAATCTTTAAACTCATTCATCCTAAGTTCAATAGTTCTATTGTCTTTTTCAAAATATGATCCAAATACTTTTACATCTTTATCTAAATGAGTATAATGGATATTATGCACATCTCCATTATGTTCTACTTTATCAATTTGTATTTTTGGATCGTTTTTTAAAAGTACATATCTTTGATTAAATTGATCTTTTGAACTGGTATCAGTTGAAATCTTGATAAAAATGGTTTCATTTTCATTATTTATTAATGTAGTATTTGTCGGATTGCTTAAAAACAACTTAAATCCATCTGGAATAGTTACTGTCATTTCATTACAAACTGTAACAGCCTGTCCAACTGTGTCTGAGGTATCAACAATCATTGCTAGTCCTAAAACTCCTACAAGAAATATAATAAAAATTCCCATCCAGCGTCTATCCATATTTTCGCCTCAATCTCTTTTTAATTTTTCTTTCTTTTCTTATTTTACTATAATTAGCATCTTCTATATATGCATTACATACTTCTTCAGCAGGACCTTCCATGACTAATTTACCATCATCAATCCAAATACATCTATCACAGATTCTTTTAACTTGTCTGATGGAATGTGAAACCAATATAACTGTTACTCCTTCAGCCATCATTTCATTGATTTTTTTACCACTTTTTTTTCTGAATTTAATATCTCCGACAGATAATATTTCATCAATAATCAATATGTCAGGTTCGATAAGTGTAGCAATTGAAAATCCTAATTTTGCCTTCATACCTTTGGAATAATTTTTAATTGGAACATCAATATATTCTCCAAGTTCGGAGTATTCGATAATTTCATCAATTTTACTATCTAAATATTTTTTGTCCATACTTAAAAAAGCACCATTTAGGTAAATATTATCTCTTCCAGTATAATTTTTATCAAAACCGGCACTTAACTCTAAAAGTGGAGCAATTTTACCGTTTATCTTAACTTCACCTTCACTAGGTTCATAAATACCGGATATAATTTTTAATAGAGTACTTTTTCCAGCCCCATTAAATCCAAGAATACCTAATTTTTCCCCTCTTTTCACTTCAAAATTAATATTATCAAGAACTCTTACTTTTCTACTTTTACGCTTGTCTCTTTTAATAGTTCGTATTATATACTCTTTTAATGAGTCTATTTTATCTTTTGAATATTTAAAATCCATTGATAAATTAGTTACACGAATTGCAACATTATCGTCTATAGTAGGTGTTTTATTTTTATTTGGTTTTTTACTAAATTTATCTTTGAAACTCATTTTAACACCTATAATTCTAAAGTTAATTTTTTACTATAAATATTGAATAATAAGATTCCAATTCCTAATGTTGTAAAAGCAAATGCTCCTAAATATAATAATGTGGACATACTTGGAATTACTCCATAAACACATTGTCTAAAACAGGTCATTGCACAGTAAACTGGATTTAATGAAAATATTAATTGGAATCTTGTTGGTACGATTTCCATTGGATAGAATAATGCTGATGCATATAATAATACTAATAAAAATACACTATAAAGATATCCGATATCTGTAAAGTAAGTATTACAAACAGCTAAAATTAATCCAACACCAAAGATCAATACAATTAATAATGAAATTGGTAATAATGTGTAGATTAATGTAAAGTGGAAAGGTGCACCTGTAATAATCATAACTCCAAATAATATAGCAAATGATATTAAAAAGTTAACAAATTCATAAGAAATTGAACTTACAGGAAACATTGCTCGAGGTACATAAATCTTTTTTAACAATCGAGCATTCTTTCTAATGGAATTCATTGCTCCTTTAGTTCCATGATTAAAAAAATCAAACATTAATCTTCCAGCCAAATAATAAACTGGATAATTTGAAACATTTTTCCCAAATAACATTGAAAATACTGCTGTGAAAACAAGCATTGTTAATAATGGATTAAAAAAACTCCAAAGGATTCCTAAAACAGAATCTTTATATTTGGCAGTTAAATTATTTTTAACCAATTGTTTTAATAAAAATCTTTTTTCTGCAAATGTATCAAACATTGTTATAACCAATCATTTTTTTTGAATTAAAGTAAATTTTTATTGTTATTATTTAATAAATTTAATTATTTTCTCCTTCTTTTAAATTCATCAAATAATTCATCAATTTCAACACCTTTATATGCTAAAATTAATAATGTGTGAAAAATTAAATCAGCAGATTCATATACTAAATTTTCATCATTTTTAGAAGCTATTATTACTTCTCCAGCTTCTTCAGCTATTTTTTCAAGTATTTTATCTTCTGCTTTTTTATCACTATCTTGCATAATGTTAGAAGTATAAGAATCAATAGGATTGTCTCTTCTGGATTCTAAAACTTCATATACTTCTCTTATGATTTTATCATCGCTCATTAATCATCACCCTTTGATGCATGCTCTTGCATACTTTCAGTAAGTGCTATTAATGGATGTTTATCATCATCAATTATTTCAATATCTTCAAAAGTTTTAATTCCAGCTTTATCTGCTGTTTTTTCCATTCCTAATTTAATATCTTGACCCAAATCAATCACATATGAATCAACAGTGTCATAACCATTCTGTTTGGATGCAACTGCTCTGTGGTGACCATCAACTAAAATCCATCTCTCACCACTTTTTACAACAATTGCTGGTTCTGCAAGACCCATTTCTAATTCATATTGTCTTCCTTCAAGTTCGTCTGCGAAAACTTTATCTTGTGTAGGCCTTAATTTGTTGGTTTCAACTCTCATGTGTTTTAAAGTAGTTTTAATACCATATAATTGTTCCATTGTGTTTTTAAAGTATTCTACTTTATTTGGAGTTGAGCGTTCAATGTGTGACCTTACCATATCGGTATTGGTAATTATTCCAACAAGAATTCCTTTCTCATCAACAACCGGCATTCTTGAAATACCTCTTCTAAACATTACTCTTGAGGCGTCATTAATACTTAAATCTTCACTGGCAACTACTAAGTTTGTAGTCATTATTCCTTCAACGGTTTCACAATCTTCTTTAGCAACGATGTCAAATGCAGTTACCATTCCGACAAGTTTTTCATCTTCAACAACTGGATAACTATTGTGGTGACTGTCTTTCATTAACTCAATAATTTTTTGAGTTTCTGTATCTGGAGAAACACAAATTACATTTTTAGTCATATAATCTTTTACATAAGACTTTTTTTCTGCCATAATTTTCTCTCCATTATTCAATGTTTTCTTTTAATAATTTGACAGTTTCACCAGGATCAGCTTTTCCACGTGTTAATCTCATTACTTGCCCTACTAAGAAATTAAGTGAAGCTTTTTGCCCACCAAGATAATCTTCAACAGCTTTTGGATTTTCATCAATAGCTTGTTTTACAGCAGCTAGTACTTCATCATCTTTAACAACACCAAGTAAACCTAATTCTTCCGCAATTTCTTTTGGGGATTTGGAATTATTTGGCATTTGTTCGATAATTCTTTGACCTGCTTTTGTGGTGATTTCTTTATCTTGAAGCATTTTAAATAATTCAGTTAAATCATCAACTGTAATTTCACTATCTGAAAAGTCTAATTTGTTATAGGACAATACTCTTTTAAGTTCATCTCTCATCCATTTAGCTGCAAATTTAGAATCAATTTCTTTTACAACTTCTTCATAAGTAATTGCTAAATCAAGTTCTGAAGTTAATACTTTTGCTGATTCTTCATCAATATTATAATCAGTTACAAATCTTTTAACTTTATTGTGAGGAGCTTCAGGCATTGTGTCTAAAACTTTTTGGATTGTTTCGTCTGAAATTTTCATTGGAGGTAAATCAGGATCTGTAATAAATCTGTAATCATCTGCATCTTCTTTTAATCTCATACCTACTGTAATCATTTGGGATTCAAGATATGCACGTGTTTCTTGTTTAACTTCAACTCCTCTTTTCATAAGATTTTTCTGTCTTATAAGTTCGAATTTCAATGCTTTATAAGCACCTTTAATGGAGTTAACGTTTTTCATTTCAACACGGTTTCCTCCGTTAATGGAAATGTTAACATCCGCTCTCATGGTACCTTCACCACGTGCTCCTCCACTATATTGTAAAACACGAATTAACTCTTTTAAAAAAGTTCTTGCTTCTTCTGGAGATTTTATATCTGGTTCGGTAACAATTTCAACTAATGGAATTCCAGAACGGTTAAAGTTAACAGTACCTCTATCAGGTTTAAATTGGCCGGGATCTTCTTCAACATGAATTTCACGTATTCTAATTCCATTTAATTCTCCTTTAATTCCTATTGGAACAGAAGTTCTTTGATATCCTGATGGTAAATCTGGATAATCATAATGTTTTCTCATAAAATAAGTAACATCTTTATCAATTTCACAGTTAAGCATTAAAGCAATCATCAAAGCATTTTCCAATGCTTTTTCATTTGTAGGATGAGGTTTTGCTCCTGGTTGATTAAGACAAACTGGACAAATATTTGAATTTATGGGAGCGTCCTGATAATTTGTAGGACAATCACAGAATAATTTTGATTCAGTTTCTAATTGTACGTGGATTTCAAGTCCACACATCATATCTACATCGTCACTAATAATAATTCCTCCATTAAGGATAATTTTTATATTAATTTATATATTTGTATAATGAGATTTATAAAGATTTTCTTAAAAATGGCGATGGGGGGTGTTATTTTTAAATTAAAATAAAATTTAAAATAATGAATTATTTTTCAAATTCATCAATTAATATTTGGGCTTGTTCCCAATCAGTATGGTCATCAATTTCTGTCCATTTAAGACCATTTGTCAATACAAAATCAATTGGACTTATTTTACTTAATGTTTTATATGCAAAATCGTAGTAATTTTGTTCATCTTCTCCAATCAACTCTTTTAATATTTCATTAAATTTAGGAATATCATTTTTAGCAACTTTTGAAACTCCAATAAATTCTCCGGTAGAACTGCCAATATCAATTCCTTTTCCAATTTCTTTAATTGTTCCATTAGCAATGGTTTTATCTTCATTAAATGTTTCATTTTCAATTATTAATTTAAATGATTCTTCATTAAGTTGTTTATAGTTATCAACAATTAAACTAGTATTTTTTCTTTTAGCTATATCGGCAATAATTTGTGGATCAACAACATTATCTCCATTAATTAATATAAAATCATCAGCTTTTTCACCTTTAAGATTTTTACTTGCAAGATAAGTGGATACTGATGTATTAGTAACATCAAATCTTTCATTTTCAACTATTTTTATTGAAATTGAGTGTTTTTCTTCTAATTCAGGTGCAAGTTCTATAACTTTTTCTTTATTATATCCGACAATTACTATAAATTCATTAATTCCAACATTCATACAGTTTTTTATCATTCTTTCAAGCAATGTCATACCATTAATTTCAAGTAATGGTTTTGGTATTTCTTTTGTAAGGGGCATTAATCTTGTTCCCATACCTGCAGATAAAATCATTCCAATCATTATATCACCTTATTCAATTTTCTCCCATAATTTATTAAATGCTTTGATAGGAGATATTTTTTCAATTATAACTTCATAAACAAAATCTACTATATCACTATTAATGTTATTTTTATTACAGATGTCTTTAACAGCTTTAATGGAGTTTTTTCCTTCAAAAACAATTCCACTAGCTACTTCATCAATAACTAATCTTTGACCATAAAGTATTCCGAGAGTATGGTTTCTACTTTCAGCGGATGTTGAAGTCATTATTAAATCACCAAATCCACAGTATTCATGTGCAGTTTGTGAGTTTCCTCCAATTGATTCAATTATTTTTATGGTGTCTTTGAATCCTTTTGTTAAAATACTGTATCGGGCATTTTCATTAATTTTCATTCCTTCACAGATTCCATTAGCTATTGCATTAATATTTTTTAAAACACCACAAAGTTCAATTCCATCAATATCATCAATTATTTTAACTTTAAACTGTTTTGTAGTTAACACTTCTTTAACTTTTTTGGAATTTTCCGAATTTCTTGATGCAATATTTGTAATTGTAGGCTGATTTAACATTATTTCAGATGCAAAATTAGGTCCGGATAGTGCAACAAAATTATCATCGAAATACTCAGATATTAAATCTCCCATTGTTTTTAGGGAAGGGTATTCAATTCCTTTTGCTGTGGTAACGATTATTGTATCATTATTAATTACTTCTTTTAAGTTTTTTAATATATTCCTAAAAGCAGAGGAAGGAATAGCTAAAAAAATAATATTGCAATTTTTTAAATCATTCATGTTGGTTGTTGCTTTAATATTTGAATTTAATTTTTGATTAGGATAATATTGTGTATTATATCCTTCGTTATTAATGTCTTCACATAATTTTTCATTTCTAGCATGCAATATTAATTCATCCACATTTTCACTAATAATTTGTGATATTGCTGTACCTAAGGCACCTGCTCCTATCACACCAACTGTTGATATCATTAATACACCCTGTTCAATTTTTTAATTAAAATTTTGTTAATTTATTTATATTAGTATTATTTATTATTTAATTAATATTTATTTTTTAAGGATTCTTTAACATATCTTTTAATAAATTTGTCAAGGTCTGGGGAAATTTCGCTTTTTTCAGGACCTAATTTTTCTTTATCAGTAAAGGTTCCTTTTAATTCACGTCCAGCCCATTTAACTTCTTCTTCAACTCTTTTACCATATTTTGTTCCAAACATTTTAAATAATGGGAATTTGGTTATTCCATTTGCTCCGCTTAATATTAATATTCCAATATTTGCTAAATTGTCAATCCAAGTTCCGCAAATTATTTCAATATTTGGAAATGCTAATCTGATTTGTGATACGACTTGTGCATAGTAAAGTGATGCAGGCTGTGATGAGTTGGCATAAATAGTTTCTTTATGTGGATTAAGAGAATAAAATATCACACGATCAATTTTGTGTTCTTTTATGTAATCTATAATATATCCAACGTCTTCTAATGTTTCTCCAAGACCTAATATTATTGTAATAGCTTTTTTAAATCCCAAATCGCCCGCAACATCTAACATATTACTTATATCGTCTAATTTTTTAGATGGACAAACTTTTTTGTGAATTTTGGGATTGGCTACTTCAACAGCACCGGTTATTCCTTTAATTTCGGATTCATATTCACTTAATTCATCTGTAATTCCAGTATTTAACCAGACTCCATCTCCAGTTATATTTTTGATTTTTTCTGCAATATTTTTAATTTCTTGTGTTGTGAATGATTCATATCCTCCAGATAAAAATTCTATATTCCAATCCAGACGTTTACACATTTCTGCTTCTGCAAATATATTGTTTATATTCCGTCTTGCTTTTTGAGGATCTTTAATTTTTTCTTTTTGTGTTGACATATAGCAGAATGCACAGTCTCCTTTATCACACCACCATGATAAAAATACTGCTCTTTCAAGTGTAATTAAATTTCCATGATTTTTTAAGGTAATTTCATTAGCTTTTTTGATTAAGTCAAAATCCATATTTTTATATATAGTCCTTAAAGTTTATATATTAGGCACACTAATTTATTTATTGAAAACGATTTTTTCATTGAAAAATAGAAATAATCAAAAACTTTATATACTATGTAATTTATAGTTATTATTACTGTTTAAAGTCTTTTGATTTTTAAACATGGGTTTTATTTGGTTAAGTTAGATGGGTGTCACATGCCATCGTAGCTCAGTAGGTAGAGCGTTCGGCTGTTAACCGATTGGTCACAGGTTCGAGCCCTGTCGATGGCGCTTTTTGGGCCCATAGCTTAGCCAGGTAGAGCGTCCGGCTCATAACCGGAAGGTCATGGGTTCGAAGCCCATTGGGCCCATGTTACTATAATTTATTTGTGATTTATTGCTCCGGTGGTGTAGTCCGGCCAATCATTTCGGCCTTTCGAGCCGAAGACTCGGGTTCGAATCCCGGCCGGAGCATTTTAAAAAATTTGTTAAGATTTTTAATGGTTTCTATGTATCCTTTGTTTTTTTTAAGCGGGGGTG
>SUTL01000144.1 GCA_015062925.1 Methanobrevibacter thaueri | reverse complement strand
TTCAAAATGCTGTTGAACAAAATACCTCTACTGTTTCAATAGATGATGTTAATACGGTAGATAGTGTTAATAGTAATCAAGTTGATGAAAATAATTTAGGAAGTGCTGAAGGGCAGGATAAAGTATCTGCAGGAGAATATGGTACTTTCACAGAACTGCAAAACTTAATAGACAATAATGATGTGGTGAATTTAACCAAAAATTATATGTGGGATATTTCATTTAATAGTGGCAGTAAAACTGGAATATATATCAATAAACAGGTAGTTATTAACGGTAATGGGTATACAATTGATGGGGATTATTCTTCAAGATTATTTAATATTACTGGTAATGTAACTTTTAATAATGTTATATTCACTAACTGTGGACCGGATAAGATTACTAATGAAAACTCTCTAGGTGGATGTATTTATGCTGGTAGGGATAGTGAAGTTAAGTTGCTGAATTGTGATTTTAAAGATCTTTACTATGATAGGCCAGATCTTACTACAGGACCTCGTATAATTGGAATGGCAATATATTCTGTATATTCAAAAATATTAATGGAAAATTGTACTTCTTATGGTACAAGAATTAGATCTGATTCTGTACCAGTACAAGCTTTGATATTTTCATCAACTTCAGAATATTATATTAATAATTGTTCACTTGATGAGCAGTTAGAATTTTCAGGTCCTAATGGTGCAACATCAAATTTGACTGTTAAAAATTCAGATATATATAATTTAACACTTATGGGTGGAGGTACTAATTCAACTATTCTTAATTCTAATTTTGAAAAATTTGGTGCAATTAAAAGTAATGCTTGGGGTTATTTAAATTTTAAAAACTGTACCTGTGGCAGTGGCGGATTTTATTTACTTAATTTTGGTAATCTTCAAGCCAACATTTCTGATTCAACATTCTATGATTCTCAATCCTCAGGATTATATTTAGATAATGGGGGTATGATTAATGTTGATAATTGTTATTTTATTAATAATAATGCTGTTGAAGGTGGTGGAATGTATGTTGGAGATTATGTTAATGTAACTTTATCTAATTTACATTTCATTGATAATTCTGCAATTGAATGTGGTGGAGGACTTTTCATAGGTCAATTTGCAAATGCAACATTAGGTTCTATAGAATTTATTAATAACACTGCAGGAATCGATGGTAATGATTCATATACTCCAAAATCTGATAAAATAGCACTATTTGTAGGTCCAGACACTCACGGTAAGGGAACTGGTGAAAGTGATCCTGCCAGTATTAAATATGCATTTAACAATATTAAAGAAGGAGGTACAATATATTTTGTCCCTGGAATTTATGCAACAAGTTTCACTCTTACAAAATCAGTAACACTTATAGGTATTGATGATGGAGTTATATTTACAGAATGGACCCAGGAACCAATTAAAATTGCTGCTCCAAATGTTGAAATGAGGAATTTTATTTTCACAAATAGAACAATACATGCTCTAGGCAGTACAATTTATTCAGTTCTTGATTGGGAAGGAGATAACGGTAAACTTATTAATTGTAGTTTCATCAACACCTGTATTTATAAGGTTAATGTTGGTAATCTATATTGGAATGGAGCAAATGGTTTAATAGATGAATGTAAATTTATTAACTGTTCTTGTTATTATAGTGTAAGTGGATATGGTAATGCCGGTGCATTGGCAGTGTATGGTGCTAATTTAACAGTGAAAAATTCTAAATTTTATAATAATTCAGCACGTGCAGGTTCTGCAATTTATTGTTTTGGTAAAAGCAATACTACTGTTGAAAATTGTGTATTTTCAGATAATGTAGGGGTATCTGCTAATTTTGCGTATGCTTTTAAACAAAATAATCTTACTATTCGTTATGCTCGTGGAGATATTAAATTAAATGCTATTACAAATGTAACTACTGCAAATATTACATTTAGAAACGTATCCTACTGGGAAGATGGTCAATTTAAAAACACAGACATTGACGGTTATAGTACCAATATTTCAGGTTATGCAATAAACGTTAAATTTTATGAAAAAGTTTCAGGAAACTATGTTTTTGAAGAAACTCATGTAACTGATGCTAACGGACGTGTTTTTATAACTAATATTCCTCCGCAATATTATAATGTTGTCATCTCACATTTCACAGGCCCAACACGTTCAATCAACAAAAGTTTAGAATTAGCATATGGTAAAAAAATTTCAAAATTGGATTTAATTTACAGTAATAATATTAATCCTGGTGATGATTTAATAGTAGTTGCTAATTTAAATGAAACTGCAACCGGTAATGTTACATTCACACTTAATAACCAAACATATGTTAGAAATATCAGTGACGGACAAGCTGTTTTAACTTTAAAAGCTTATAACTTAGTTGGATTATATAAAATCACTGCTTTGTATAGTGGGGACAGCACATATTATCCTCAAAATAATGAAGTTACTTTAGCTATTACTCCAGTTTTAACTTCTAACGTTGTCATATCAAATGATGATGTTGTTGCTGCTGGTGATACTGTAACATTAACTGGTAAAGTTAACTTTAACATTGTAAATGGAGTATTACAATTTGTCATTAAATCAGATAATGATGTAGTTGTAGTTAATGGTACTAGAGGTATTGGTTTTGGTGTTTGGAATGCAAATTACAAATTCACTCAAACCGGTAACTATGTAATTTCCGCTCAATACTATGGAATTAACTTGGATGTAACTGAAGGAAGTGTTACAGTACGTGATATTTCACAAATTAATGTTTCTGCAGATACAATAGATTATAAACAAGATGCAATTATTAAATTCACTGTACCTGTTAATGCTACTGGTGTAATTACTTTAACTGTAGGAGATAATTATTACACTATTACTTTAAAT
>SUTL01000029.1 GCA_015062925.1 Methanobrevibacter thaueri | reverse complement strand
ATGAAAAAAAATGTAATAATAATTATAATAATCATTTTACTTATATTTTTAGCAATGATATATATTATTAATTTAAATAACAATCATCAAGAAATAACTAATAATACTCACAATAACACTACAAATGCTAAAATAAACAAAACTCCTACTAAAAATATTGGTTTAAATAATAATTCAACCAATAATAAAAATTTAAATAACATTAACTTAAATTTGAAAAAATCCATTAATGAAAAAAAGATTCAAAAAAAACAATCCAATAAAAATCGTGATGAAGCTATGGAAGCTAAAAAAGCTGTTGAAAAACATGTTTTAGATAAGGATGAAATTGCAGGATATCCAACTTTTAAAGATAAAGATGGGTCATGGCTTGTTCCAATTTATGATAAAAAAACCAAAAAATTCAAATCTAGTGTAGGAGTCTATTTGGAAGATGGTAATGCCTACTTCGTATTAGGTCCACAGTCCTATTCTGAATATAAAAAAATAATTCATGGTAAAACAAGCCATAAATCTAACTCAAATAATCTGGTTGGAGGAAGTGAATCTGAGTATAATGTGTTAAATAATTCAAAGCCAATTAAACTTGATGTTGTTGGTAAATCAAATTATAATTTATTAAAGAATCAGGATTCTATTATTGATAATAATCAACATGATCTAAATTCAATTGAGTTCATTTCATCGGATTCATATCCTGATACTTCGGTTGTGGATTGTAATAATGAAACAATTGAATAAAAATCAATTTCATCATTTTTTATGGTAGGTCATGTTATGGAGAAGTTATATTTTTTGTAAAATCATGTAATTTTTAATTGTATGATCTTTTTTTTTGTTCTGTGATAGTTAATATATTTAAAAAAAGTAATATTAGAGGATTTTAAGCATCCTCTGTTGTTAAGCCTTTGTATAATAATCCTGCAATTACTGCTCCGATAATTGGGGCTAAGATAAATACCCATACTTGTTGCAGTGCTTGTCCTCCAAGGAATAGTGCTGGAGCTAAACTTCTTGCTGGGTTAACAGATGTTCCGGTTAATGGTATTCCCATAATATGGACGAATGCAAGGGTTAAACCAATTACAATTCCTGCAACTGCACCATTTTCCACTTTTTTGGTTACTCCAAGAACTGTAAAGACAAATACAAATGTTAAAATAATTTCAACAATTATTGCGCCGATTACATTAAGACCAATGGCTGATGCGGTGCCAAATCCGTTTTGTCCGAGGCCGGTTAATGTGTATCCTCCAAGTTCTGGTGCGCAATTAATAATAATTGCTAATAGTCCAATACCGATTATTGCACCTATACATTGGAAGATAATGTAGATTATAAGGTCTTTTGCTCCTAGTCTTCCATCAATCCACATTCCTATTGAAACTGCGGGGTTGATGTGGCATCCTGAGATATCTCCGATTACATATGCCATAGCTATGATTGATAAACCAAATGCTAGTGCAATTCCAAGTGTGCCTAGTACTGATCCTGCTATTGCTGCGCTTCCACATCCGAATAGTACAAGAACCATTGTTCCGATTAATTCTGATATATATCTTTTCATATTTTTTTCTCCTCTCTTTTTTTTAGAATCTTCTTATTCTTTTTATGAATAAATATGCTATGAATAATACGAATATTATTAGTATGAATGGGAATATGTGTAATAATATTGAATCGTTTACTTTGTCAAAGTGATATTCGCTTTCAAAGCCCATATGTTTTGCACTTGTATGGGTTTGGGTTATTTTTGCAAAGTTGTATAATAAATCATAGTAGCTTATATGTGCTCCTTCATATTCTATTGAATCTGGTGCTTTTCCTGTGTCATCCATGTATGCTCTTACTATTCCTCCCATTTTGAAGAAGTCATATACTGAGTATGTGTCTTTTGCTAAAAATGAAGTTGTCATTGGATTTTCAGGTTCTCCGTAGTCTTTTGGTATGTCTAGTCCATTACCGTTTAGGTATGAGCTTGTTTGGTATAGGAGTTGTGGGCCTGTGTATCTTCCGTATTTTCCATCCATGCTAAAGTCGTTGCTTTCTATTAGTTCTTTACTTGCTTTTGCCATTACGGATGGTTTTACATTGTTGTGTGTGACTAGTCCGTCGCTTAGTATTTTATGGTCGTTTCCATGTTTGTTTATGATGTCTACGATTTCTTGTGCTATTTTTTCATTCATTGCTTCATCGTAGTTGCTTAGGACGCCGTCGTTTGCGTTTTCTGGGAATTCTTTTGTTGGTTGTACGTAGTATATTCCGGCGTTTTTCAGGAATGTTCCTGGGTCATTCATTCCTGCAAGTGATTCTGGGGAGTAATTATCATCCCATGCTCTTCTAAGGAAGTTTGTATTGTTGTCTAGGTCGTAGCTTCCTATGTTTACAAATACGATTTGTTTGTTTGAGTTTGTTGATGCTGTTGCTAATTGCAGGTAATTTCCAGCATCTGATGCTGCTAGGCATATGCTCACATCACTTGTTACTTCTATTGCTCGCCATCCTTCACCGGGTGCAGGGGCTTGGTTGTCAACAATTACTTGTAATTTTCCTCCACTGATCTCTTCTATATGTCTTTTTAAGGAGTTTAATACTTGGAGATCGTGTTCGTGGTCTATAATATTATCTGATGTTAGAAATACTGTTTTTGTAGCACTAACATCTTGTAATATGGGAGCTATTATTAGGATAGCCATTATTAGTATTGCGATTTGTCTTTTCATATCTCTTTACCTTAACCATTAGTTATATGTTAATTATTATTTTCATTAATAAAATATTTTTTCCATGCTCATTACAATATTTTAGTTAAAATAATAATTTTCACTTTAAAATCAATTTTAATCTTTATATGTCCATAGATTTAAATATAATTAAATTTAACACTTATTCTGAGGATTTAAAAGATTATCTTTTATTTTGATATAAAAATTGTATTGATTTTAAAAATTTTAATTCAAATTTTTATTAAATTGAAAAAATTAAACACCACAAATTTGGTCAAATTATTTAAAATAAAAAAATAATTTGTGTTAGGTTTATCCTTAAAAAAAATAAATCCTACTAATTTAGAGTTATTTATCAAATTTAATGATCTAGAATTATTATTTTCAAATCTAAAATCAAAATAAAAAGCATAATTACTAGTTAATAGCTTTTTGTTAATTAATAGTATATTTTAATAAAGTATCCTCAAATTTTATCAGGTGAAATTATAATGTTAAAAAATAATGGAAAGACAAATATTAGTAAATATTTCTTAATATCAATATTCATTATTTGTTTAATGTTTGTAACACTAGGATACAACATTGAAAACGTCAATGCCAGTGATATTAACCAAACAAATGATAATGTTCAATTAGAAATAGATACTAATGATAAACTAGAAAATTCTCAAATTGAAAACACCATACAGAATGAAAATTCAAATGAAATTCTCTCAACCACACATAAACTAAACGGCGGAACATTTCAGGATATTCAGGAATGCATTGATGATGCAGATGCTGGAGATACCATCCAATTATCAGGCACATTCAAACCATCAAAAAACCTTGAATACATATCAGTAAATAAAAAATTAACCATTACCTCAAATTCAAATGCCATATTAGATGGGAAAAATAATTATCAAATCTTTTACTTAACAAAAAATGGGAATGGAGTGGTTATATCTAATTTAAAATTTATAAATGGTTATGCTGAAAGAGGAGGAGCAATTCTTATCAAAGGAAATGATGCAATAATTGATAATTGTGTTTTTGAAAACAATTATGCATATAATGGTGGAGGAGCAATATCCTCAAAATATAATGCATCTGTAGCATTAAATACTATTGTTAGAAACTGTCATTTCTATAATAATCATGCTAAAATCGGTGCAGGAGCATTATCATTATATGGTAATAATTCAAAAGTCCATAATTGTATTTTCGATGCAAATTATGGTAGTAATAATGAAGGTTTAACGGTGTATGGTGGTGCAATTCAATTAAGTTTAGATGAATCTAATTGCATTGCAACTGTAACTGATTGTAAATTCATGAATAATTGGGTGAAATCAAATGCAGGTATGTTTTCACATGGTGGAGCAGGATGTATTCGTGATGGAGTTTCATATATTAGATGCACATTCATCAACAACACTGCAGGTGAAGGAGGAGCATTAACTTATCATGCATCCGGTAAAATCCAGGATTGTGTTTTTATCAATAACACTGCAACAGAATATGGTGGTGCAATATCCACTGGATTTTCATATAATCATATGGATTTGGAAATTTCAAACTGTATATTTGATAATAATAAAGCACCATTAGGTGGGGCAATTCAATTATCAGGTGAAAATATCTTTGTGTATAATTCAAATTTCACAAACAATTATGCCTCTCAAAAAGGAGGAGCTATTAATATTGAAGCAGTAAATGTTATATTGGATAATGGTGTTTTTAAAAATAATACTGTTAGTGTTAATGGGGGAGCGGTTTTTATTAAAGGTGAAACCACCTTAATTCAAAATTCTCTTTTCGATTCAAATCAGGCAATACCAGATTCATCTAAACTTGACGATGGATTAGGTGGAGCAATATATATTAACAGTACTAATGCTGTAATTACAAATAACATATTTAAATATAATACTGCTAGAAATGGTAGTGCAATATATTATGATAGTCGGGGGATTAATTTAAAAGTAACAAATAATGTTATGCACGAAGATCAGGCATGGGTATATGCATTACCAATTTCCACATCAGATATTTACTTTAAAAATAAAGAAAACATCACTGTTGTAATTCATGGAGGCAATAATATTGGAAGATACGGTAATTTAGATGTATCAAATGCAATTTATAATGCTGCTATGAGTCAATATATTGATGTTGATGGTTTCACACCACTTCAAGGAGCAACAAACTCCGGTGAATTATATCAGGATAATCGTGAATATAATATTGATATTTTATTAACAGTTGAACATGAAAATGGAACATTAATCTATAACAACACATTAAAAACTTCATATTTAGGAGAGATTAATGTTGTATTAAATGATTTAAAACCCGGAAAATATTATGTGACAGCCACACACTATGAAGACACATATTATAAAGCAATTACAAACCATACTACATTCACTGTATATCCCGAAATAGATAATCAGATTATAATCACCTCAGATAAAGACACCTATAATTTCGAGGAGATTGCAACATGGACAATTAACATTACCAATAATGGTCCAAACAATGCAACTGGAGTTTATATTTCAGAATTATTGCCTCAAGGGTTAATTTATCTAACAGATACAAGTGGTGGATTATATGATCCTGCAACTGGTATTTTAAATGTATCCACATTAAATGTTGATGAGAAATTATCATTTAAAATTCAAACAATCATTAACAAAACAGGTCAAATCACAAATAAAGTTAATATAACTGCTAAAGAAACAGATTCAAATTTAACTAATAACTTTGATGAAGCATCAATCAAAGTTAATCCTGCAGTGGATATTATGGTGATAAAAACCACAAACAACACCACACCTAATTATAAGGATTTAGTGAATTGGACAATTATTATCCGCAATAACGGTCCCGACATTGCACATAATATATCTGTTAAAGATATTATTCCAAACACATTAATACCAATTGAAATTACAGGAAATTATAATATCACAAACAACACATGGTTTATCCAATCATTAAACAGTAAAAATGAAGTTAAATTCAACATAATCACTTTAGTTAATGCTACAGGAATAATACAAAATAATGCAGAAGCATATCCTAGTGAATTTGATTATGATTTATCAAACAATAAAGATGATGAAATAATTAAAGTGCAATCCTCATGTGACTTAGCTATTATTAAATTAGTTAATGCAACACCAGTAAATTATCAGGACCTTGTTAAATGGACATTAATTATTAAAAACAACGGACCAGACAATGCAACAGGAGTTAAAATCACAGACATCTTACCTGAAGGATTTATATATGTTAATTCCACATTACCCTATGATAATGAGGTAATAGAAATAGGTAATTTAAAAGTAGGAGAAGAAAAAACACTGGATATAATTTGCATAGCAGATAATACTGGTAATTTCACAAACACCGCAAACATCACAGGAAACGAATATGATTATAATCCAAGTAATAATCAGGATGATGAAAATATAACAGTTAAACCTGCCACAGATATTGAAGTTATTAAAGAAGTTGATGAAAACCAACCGGAATTTGGACAAATCGTCACATGGACAATAACAATTAAAAACAATGGTCCGGACATGGCACATAACATAACAGTATATGATAAACTACCTGAAGGATTAATATGGATTGAAGATGATTCGGAGGGAGATTATAATCCTCAAACTGGTATTTGGCACATTGACTCATTAGATGTGGATGATGAAATAACTTTAGAAATACTCACCAAAGTAAATAAAACAGGAATAACACAAAACAATGTATCAACAACAGCTAATGAATACGATTATAATCTAACAAATAATGATGATAATGAAACAATCGAAGTTGACCCATCAGCAGATGTAAGTATTATAAAACTTGTAAACAACACCACACCAAATTATAAAGATATAATTAAATGGACAATCATCGTTACAAACAACGGTCCGGATAAAGCAACCGGCGTTGGAGTAAATGAAAAAATCCCAGAGGGATTAATAATTATCAGCTCAAATGCAACCAAAGGATATTACGAAGATGATTTATGGTGGGTGTGCTGCCTTGAAAAAGATGAAATTGAAACATTAGAAATAATCTGCCAAGTAAATAAAACCGGCCTAATAATGAATAAGGTATCAATTTTTGAAAACGAATATGATCCAAACCCAAATAATAATGAAGCAAATGAATCCATAACCGTTCCACCTGCAGTTGATATTGAAGTAATCCATGAAGTAACTAATCCAACACCATTGTTCAATGATAATGTTACTTGGCTGATTATTATTAAAAATAATGGTCCGGATAATGCAAGTGAAGTTAAACTAACAGACATTCTTCCGGAATCATTAACATTCATCACATATAACTCAACAAAAGGAGAATATAATAATGGTATTTGGAATGTTGGTTCATTAAATGTTGATGAAATAGAATATCTTAATATAACCTCAAATACACGTCAATTAGGTGAAACAATTAACACTGCAAATGCAATTTCTGCTGAATATGATTGGAATAAAACAAACAATCTGGATAATGCAAAAATCAATGTTTATCCGGTTGCGGATTTAGCTATTGAAAAACAGGTTAATAAAGAAAAACCTAATTATAATGATATTGTCACATGGACATTAAAAATATGGAATAATGGTCCTAACGATGCATTAAACGTTGTGGTATCAGATGTTTTACCTGCACAGTTAAAATTCATCAAAGCCAGTGATAAAAACTATCATGGTGGAGATTGGCATGTTGGGCTGTTAAAAGTAGGTGAAGTTAAACAATTAACTATTAAAACTAAAGTAATTGCAACAGGATTAATAATTAACACTGCGGATATTTGGAGTGATAATCATGATCCTAATCCGGAAAATAATCATGCAAATAAATCAGTGTTTGTTAAACCGGCAAGTGATTTATCTATAACCAAAATAGCTTCAAAATATAATTATGTTGTTGGTGATGTAATTGAATATATTATTGAGGTTGTTAATAATGGTCCTGACACTGCATATAATGTTAAAATCAATGAAATTTTAGATGATTTATTAAAATTAAAATCATTTAAAGTTACTGATGGTAGATTTATGAAAAATTCTAATGTTTGGTTTATTAAAAAATTAGGTAATGGTGAATCTGCCAGATTATATCTTAAAGTTATTGCTATTGGTGCGGGAATGATTGAAAATAAGGTTTTCGTCACTAGTGATAGTTTTGATTATGATGATTCTAATAATTATGCTCGTGCTATTGTTAAAGTAGTTAATAAGGATTTAAATAATCCTGAACATGATTTGGATAATAATGTTTTGGATAATCATAAAACTGCTAATCCTTTAATGATATTAATAATATCTGCTATCTTTTTATTATTCTGTTTAGGTGGAAATATTTCAAAGAAAAGATAAATTAAAGTAGCATTTCTGCTACTATTTTTATTTTTTTAAAACGATTTTTCAAAATTTTCCAAGTATCAAAATTATTAATTTTACACTTAATTATTTCACATAGTATTAATATTAATGGTCAAATAATGCTTCATTTTTTCAATTTAAACAATACCTTTAAATAATACTTGCAATAAATTATAATATATATATTGATGAAATTACTCATTTTTCAAAAAGAAAGTAATCACTTCAATATTATTAAATAAACAAAAGAGGTGTATACAATGTCTGAAGAAGAACAATTCGACGAAACTTCTGAAGAATATATAGGTGAAGATGAAGAAAAATTGCCTTTCGCTAAAGCAGAAGTTGTAAGATTAATGAAACAAAATCTCGACGATGACAAAATGATTAGGGAAAGAGTAAAAGTAGAAATGAACAAATTCTTAGGCGATGTATTAAAAAACGTATGTAAACAATTAAACGATTACCCATACACAACAATAGAATACGAAATGCTCAAAGAATCAATTTACCCATACACTAACATTGAAAGAATCAATCAAGAAAAAGAAAGGATCTTATTACACTTAGAAGCTATTAAAGCAGATTGTAATGCATTAGCTATGGATGTTCAAAAAACATTAAAATTAAAAGATGTTGTAGAAGAAGATTCATTTGTTAACTTCTCAGCAACAGAAGAAGAAGAGGAAGAAGAATAATTATTCCTTCTCATCATTTAAAAATCAAAAGTATGAGCATTTTTTTTTAAAATCTCATACTTCACATATACTTTT
The DNA here is from genome assembly GCA_015062925.1 of Methanobrevibacter thaueri. GTDB lineage: Archaea > Methanobacteriota > Methanobacteria > Methanobacteriales > Methanobacteriaceae > Methanocatella > Methanocatella thaueri_C. The sequence goes on along the minus strand of SUTL01000029.1, from coordinate 13,155 downwards.
TTAAAAACACTACCTATCTTCAATATGACTAAAACCAGTTTTTAATTCAGATAATTCCTCTTCAGGAATTTCAAAAATCTCAACTTTTTCACTAACAATATTACTTTGCCCAAACGGATCTAAAATAATTAAGCTAGCAGTACCATTCCCATTTTTAAGTTCCTGAATCTTATTAAGCACATTCTTACCATTTTCCTGTGATTCAGCATCATCAAATAAATTCAATGCTTTTTTAACAGCACTTTCAAAACGAGTAAGTACGCCCTCAACATTAGTAACATAACCTTCAGATTTTGGACCCGGCTCTACTTTAACTCCAATCTCAGGTATGATAACAGTTGCAGACTGTGAACGGACAACTCTTATTGATAGATTATTCTTATTAATTTCCAAAACATATTTCGCAGGATCATTTTGTTCTAATGCTATAATATCAGAATGTTTAAATCCGCAGGATGGACATTGAATAGTTGTTTCCATTACTTTACCAAAATGGGGAATTTCAATTTCTTTCATAATTGATTTGGCAATACCTTCAATGCCACATGCAGGACATTTAATAATCATTTCATTTACTGTATCTTCATTCATTTAAAACATATCCTTTATTTTTTAATTCATTAATAATATTATTTAATTTTTCATGATTAGAAGCACATATAGTAGTTTCTCTATATTGTGATAATTCATATAATTCTTTCAAATATTCTTTTTTAATTTCATCATCCATTATTGATTTAATAAATTTTTCAGCAGATTTTGTATTGGAAACACTTATTTTGCGGGTTAATGGTTCTTTAAAACCTTTGAGGTTATATGTTATTTTTTCAAGTGTTCCATTATTTTTATTAATAATTATGTCAATAACATCCTCTAAATCTTCAACATCATTAATAAGTTTAATGTTCGCACAGGTTTTATGAATAATACCTAAAATTTCTTCCATTGTTTGTTCAATTGTTTGTGAATTAATTATATGAACATTATTTTCTATGGCTTGGTTTAAAAGATGATTATGGATAATTCTATTTTCCTTGAAAAAATCAAGTTGTTTTCCACCACGATGAATTTGAACTGCTCTTTTAACGAATCTTTCTTTATGGGATTCTTCATCTGATGTTAATATGAAAAAGTATATGTTCGCATAATCTTTAAATTGTTCAATATCAATTAATCCTGGAACTAAATGAACTCCTTCAATTATAATATCATCATAATCAGTTATTGCTCTTTGTATGATTTTTTCTAGTGCTGGGATTACATATGATGCATGATCATCAAATCCTGCGGACACTAAATCTTCATAACTTGCATATCTTGTTTTGTTTCTAATATTTTTGTAGGCATCATATGATGAACTGTGTAATGCAGGAGCATATTCTTTTCCGATTATGCCTCGAACTACTGCCCTTATAAAATCACTTTCAATTAAATGTTTTATATTTAATTTTTTAGCCAGTTCTGCTGCAATAGTTGATTTTCCAATTCCTGATGCACTTCCAATCAATATTACATATGGTTTTTCCATAGATTTTTTTCTCCTATGATTATGATATTATTTATAATTATTAGTTTTTTATGTGATTTTTCCTTTAATAATATTATACATTTATTAATGTGAAAAAGTATAAATAATTATAATAACATTTTTTTAAAATTATTTTTTTGAAAAATTTATTATTATGATATTAATTAGTTATAAGTTATAAATTATTAGTACAAGGGGTGAAGTTTTTGTATTCAGTAAAATCAGTAAAAGAAATTCAAAATTTAAATCCGTTCATTGTTGTAGGTTGTGGCGGAGGAGGAGAAAAATTCTCCAACCTTGAAGGCATTAAAACCGTAGGATTCATAGATGATGATGCTAAAAAACAAGGCCAATCATACTGTGGAAAAATCGTATCCAGTAGTTTGGAAGAATGTTTAAAACAATCTCCAGATGCCAAATCTCTAGTTATAATGCTGCCAATTGGTGCTGAAGGTACAGCATTAAAATATGCGGTTCAAGCAATAGATGCCGGATTAAATGTTGTTACTTCTTTTAGATCATTATCTATTAAAGAAAATTTATCTTTAAAGAAATTTGCTGATTCAAAAAATGTTGTTATTAAAGAAATAGGTCCTAGATTAGATGTTGTGGAAAAAATAGCTGGTGTAGCCCCTAAAAAATCATGTGAAGTTTTACCTAAAATATCCTACACTCCAAAATCACCAGTTATCTTTGTTGGCGGTACCTCACAGGAATGTGGAAAAAGAACAACTACTAAAATGTTAGGTTTAGCTAGTATTGAAAGAGGATTAACTCCAGCAATAATTTCAACTGATGAAATGGGATTAGAAGAACCAACTGATTTTAACTTTAGAGCAGGAAGTTTATCTGCTATGGATGTTCCATCAGCAGTTTTATCTGCTATCAAATATGTTGAAGAAACTAAAAAACCAGATATTATTTTTATTGAAGGTCAGTCCAGTTTAACTGAAAACGGAAACCCTCATCCAAGAGGTTTATCTGCAGCTATATTAATAGGTGCTTCTCCAGATGCAGTTATTGTAGGACACAGACCTAATCACCCATATAGACAACCTCGCGGAATTGAAGATGAAATTAAAGCAATTGAAGCTGTTGAACCAACAAAAGTTGTTGGACTTTCAATTAATCTTAGAAACGCTAATTCAGATGAAAATCTTGAAGACTTTGAAAAGATTTATAATCTACCTGCAGAAGATGTTTATAATAATGGTGCTTCAAAATTATTAGATGCAATTTTTGATTATTTAAAGAGGTAATTTAAATGAGTTTCGCAGATGATTTAAAAAGAAGTTTAGGTTTTGAAACAGCCGAATCTGGTAAAAAACAAAATCGTGGGAATTCAAATATTGGAGCCAGCATATCTAATATGTTTAAACGTCCACAAGCTAACAATACTATGCAACATCCTAACCAACAACAATACCGGTCAAATCCTCAACCTCGAGGTGTAAATCATAGAACTGCACCGAAACATAATCCGTATCAAAGGCCTCAACCTGCTCCAGCATATAATGATTATGATGATGTTGTAATCACTCCAGAACAATCATTTTATGAAATTGTTTTAATCAGACCGAAAACTATTGATGATATTAATTATGTTGTTGATCAGGTGATTGAGGAAAACAATCCTGTTATTTTAGATTTATCTTTCTTGGAAAAAGAAAGTGCACCTAATTTTAAATTAGCTGGAGATAAGATTAAGCAAATGAGAATACGTTATGGTGTTCAGGCATTATTGCTTGGCCGTACTGAAGATAAAAATTTAATTATTATATCTCCTAAAAAAGTTAAGGTAATTAATAAGGGATAGATGGGTGAGGATTAATTTATTCTCATCAATTATTCATATGGATATTTAGAGTTCTTTTTTGATTGATTTAGTGAGTAATCTATTATACTGTTTTTTTTAGAAATTTCAAATATCTTACTAGGACATAGCATACAAGGAGTGTTGCTATAATTAACTGTGTGTTTAATAATATGTTTAATGGGATATTTATTGGAATATGTGTTATTATTTCTTTTGTTGCTGTTGTACTTATTACAAAGGGGAATGTGAATGCTGCAAAACTTGGATAGAATTCAAGCTTTCTGTAGCTTATGAATTTGTATAATGAAAATATGTAGAATATGCAGGATAGAATGTACATTCCTAGGCTGAATTCTGCAGATATTGTCTGGGCGGAGTTCAGATAACCTACTATTAATATGCTGTATAGTGCTGTGAATATACATATTAATGGTTTGTTCATATCTGGAATTTCCGGATATTTGATGTATCGGTATATTATTAAGGGTGTTGTGATTAGCATTGATGTAAATCCGATTAGGAAGAACATGTTTCCTATTTCTGTGATATTGTGGTTTTTTGATGTTATGGCTGCCATTGTAATTCCAACAAATACTATCCAGTAACTTGGATAAACTGCAGTTATATTAAAATCACGTATAATAAAATGATAGGTAAAGTAAATAATTAACAGAATATGAAGTACAATTCCAATTATCCATATGATATATGCTATATCTGATGTAAATGGCATGATATATGTAGATATAATCATCACACTCATGGAAAAAGTACCGCAACTACTGACAATAATGGGATTTTCAAAATCTCTTTTAACACAACCCGGATAAAAAACAACCTTCAAAACAACTAAAACTAAAAATACAATACCAATTACTCCAAAAACACCTTTAAAATATGGATTAACATCCTGAAGTAAATTACCCAATGATAAAAGGGCAAGAATTAACCCGCAAACAGGTAGAGGAATTTTTTCAACAATATTCATTTAAATCTTAAAAAAATGTTTAGCATTACATTTAGCAACTTTCTCAATTTCACTTTTTCTATACCCTACACGTTCCAATTCACGAACAGTTTTGGGAACAGACAAAGGATCAGAAGCTTTATTACTCATATCACTATTCAATAAAAATCTATCAAAACCATACTCATCCAAAATATTAACGGCATCATCAACAGTTAATTTTTGAGGCTGTACAGTCAAACCTAAAGTATAATCAGTATCAATAACATCTAAAATAACATCCTGATTAATATGATCAATAACAACCTGATTTTCATCAATATAATCTGGTAAAATATCCAAAATCACATTTAAAACATCTTTTTTATTTTTCCTTGGAGTGTGAATAATAACTTTACAATCAGTTTCATCAGCTATAGTTAATTGTTGTTTAAAAATATTAATTTCAACATCAGTTAAATCTTCAAGACCAATTTCTCCAATTGCAACAATCTGTTTTGATTCGATCCATTCATATAAACTTTCAAATATTTTATTAGGATTCACATTAGAATTGGTAGGATGAATACCTAGTGCAACTTTCAAATCAAGACCATGCTCAGCTGCCCTTTTAGTATCATATTCTAAAATCCTATTTAAATGATTTAAAAGAACAATGTCCTGTGGTATTTTATAGGGATAGTAACTGCAGGTTATTGCAGTGTCAATTCCACATAAATACATTTTTTCCAAATCTTCGCCACTTCTTGCATCGGCATGTATATGTGTATCAATCATATTTTATCACAGCTTCCAATATTTACTTGTAATTATTATATTTTTCATATTTTAAAAAAATATCTAAAATATTTTCTAGTAATAATATTTTTTGCAAGTGCAATTTTGCACATTTGTTCACTTCAAGTGATTTTATATCCTTCAATAATAAAAATTACTATACTAGTAATACTCCGTAGGTGAACAAAAAAATGAATAAAAATAAAAACTATTTAAATAACTATGAAAATGTATTTGAAGAAGTAAAATACACCACCAACTCCATAATCCGATTAAAAATATTAGCTGCACTATACCAAAAACCCCAAAACATGAAAGAACTAACAAAAACCACCAAACTAAAATACAGTTCAATATCCAACATATTACATGGATTAGAACTAAATAACCTAATATACCATGAATCAAACAAATACCACTTAACAAACGCATTAAAAATACAAATACAAACCGTCCTAGAAATTAAAGAAGTAATAAACCTATTAAATGACTTTTTCAACATACTCGACGGTCATATAGTAGACATCATCCCAGAACAATCAGTAGCAGAACTATACTTACTTGGAAAAGCCAACCTACTAGAATCAAACGATGTTGATGCATACAAAATCTATAACTACATCGAAAACACTATAAAAGAAGCAGAAAAAATACAATGTATCCTACCATTCTACCATGTCAACTTCAACAAAAAATTCAACACCTTAGTTAAAAAAAGAAAGCATGTTGAAATCATAGTCTCAGAAGAAATACATGACATCTACGAAAAAGAATCTAAAATCAAATACATCTCCTCATTTAAAGGAAAAAACAACTTCCTACTAATAGTAACAGATAAAACCATGATTTTAGGATTATTCAAAGAAAACGGATTTTTCGACCAAAACAGAATATTAACCTCAAAAAACAAAGATTCTCTAAAATGGGCTAATAATTTATTTAAAAACTTCAAAAACAAAAAAATTAAATAAAAAAATGAGTTAATAAAACTCATTTAAAATATTTTTCCAAATAATCGTTTAAACTATCAATACTAATTCTTTCCTGAGCTTCACTATCTCTGTTCCTAACAGTAACCTGATTATCTTCCAAAGTTTCAAAATCAACAGTTACAGCAAGAGGAATACCAATTTCATCAGCCCTAGCATATCTCTTACCAATAGTTCCACTCACATCATACTCCACAGTAAAACCATTTTTCCTTAAACTTTCAGTTAATTCAAAAGCAATTTCAGGTAACTCATTTTTATTAACTAAAGGAAATATGCCAACTTGAACAGGAGCTATTGACTTATCAAATTTAAAATAATCCTTATCTTCAGTTTCAGTAAATGAATGAAGTAAAACAGAATAAGTTATACGATCAATACCAAATGAAGGTTCAATAACATGAGGAATAATTTTCTCACCAGTCACTTCCTCCTCAACATCTTCAAAAATCAATAAATCAGATGTTACTTCATAAACTTTATCTAATTCAATAACATATTTTCCATCATTTTCAATTGCATTTCTGATTTCATCAACATCTCCGTCTTCAATAGATTGTTTTACTTTAGGAGAATCTCCTTTAAACACTGGTCCGAATTTAGATAAATTAGGTTTAACAATTGTTTTTTTAACTTTCACTGGTTCATCATATTCAATAAATACATTTAACTCATCATTACTGAATTTGGAATGTGATGTTAAATCATAATCTCCTCTATCAGCGATTCCAATTATTTCCACCCAACCATATTTATCGGTTTTAACTTCAACATCCCAACAGTCAAGTGCATAATGAGCCATTTCTCCACTTAAATGTTGTCTGAATCGTAAAGCTTCTTCTGGAATTCCAATTTCAGTTAAAAATTTACGTGCTAAATATAATTGGTAAATAAGCATTTCATTAGCAACAATACCTTTATCAAGTGCTTCACGAGCAGTGATTTCCAATGGTTCTAAATTATTTTCCTGAACCTCCTGAGAATGCAAATGTAAAACCTCATTTTCTATTTGTGAAAATTTAGGATGTGTTTTATCTTTAGGATTTAAAAAGATTTCAGCCTCTGCTTGTGTAAATTCCCTAAGTCTAATTACTCCTTGTCTTGGTGAAATTTCATTTCTGTATGCTTTTCCAAGTTGAACAGCTCCAAATGGTAATTTACCTCTGAAAAATCTTTCCAAACGTTTGAATAATATGAATATTCCCTGAGCAGTTTCAGGTCTCATATAACCTACTTTATCTCCTTTAGCACCAATTTCGGTTTTAAACATTAAATTATAATTCCAGATGTTTGATAATTTTCCCCCACATTCAGGACAAACAATGTTATTGTCAATCACGATTTGGTCAAGTTCTTCATTTTCAAGACTTTCAACATCCTCTCCAATTACTTCTTCAATAATATGATCAGCTCTGAAAACTTCTCCACATTCTTCACATTTACACATTGGATCGGTGAAGTTATCAACATGTCCTGATGCTTTTAGAACTTCTTTTGGCATTACAGTTGGGCCTTCGATTTCGTAAAATCCTTCACCTGAAACATATTGTTTTCTCCATTTCTGCATGATGTTGTTTTTAAGACTTGCTCCAAGAGGTCCGTAATCAGTAAAACCAGATACTCCAGAGTATATTTCAAAAGATGGCCATAAAAATCCTCTTTTTGCACTAATATTTGACATTTTATCATGATTCATAAATATTATCTCCTAATCTTTTTTTAATTCATAATCTAATTTAACTCTACTGCTTTCAGGGCGAGTTTGACCCATATATTTACTATTTCTATCTGGATGTCCGTATGGCAATTCAGATGCTGTGGTCATTGTTTCAAATACTATTTGACATACTCTTTGACCAGGATATAATGCAACAGGCATTGCACCAATGTTAGATATTTCTAAAGTGATTTTTCCTTCAAAACCAGGATCGATAAAACCTGCTGTTACATGCATTGTCACACCTAATCTGCCCATACTTGAGCGACCTTCCACTCTTGCAACAAGATCATCCGGTACTTTAACATACTCTGCTGTGGTGGCTAGGGCAAATTCATTAGGATGTATTATAAATGCTTCACCTTCACTAACAGTCATTGATTCCATATATGAAGAAATATCTTCTTCATCTTTCGGATCAATATATGGTTTTCTAATCACTTTAAATACTTTAAATTCATTTCCTAATCTCATATCAACAGAAGAAGGTTGAATTTGTTTTTCATCTAAAAGAGGGTTAATTTCTATTTTTCCTTCTTTCAAATATTCTTTTATAGTTTTATCACTTAAAATTGCCATATTTTCACAACTTTTTAATTTCAATTAAATCTTCCATTCTATTAATTACATTATCAATAGTTTTATCATCATAATTAATTGTAATAGCATCAAATTTACATGTATTAACACACAGACCGCAGCCTCTGCAAATATCATAATCAATAGATATTTTATTATCTTTTAAACTGATGGCTTGAAACATACAAATATCATTTAAACACTTCTTGCACATTTTACAGTTTTCAGTATGAATTTTAACATTAACACCATCAAGTTTTTCTAATTTATTACTAATCTCATCATCTAAATTAGGATATACTTTCCACAAACAACAGCATGGACAGCAATGACAAATTGTTAAAAGGCCTTTTCCAGGATGTATGTTCATCCAAACAGTATCAATTTTATTCCTACCAATAATATGACTTAAACCATAAGAATCAGCCAAGTCAACTTGAGCTAATGCCTCTTCAACACTTGCTTTCCTACCAACATGTTCAGGTATTTTATTTGCAGTTGGACCAAGGAATATACAACCAATATCCTGAGGATAATCTTTACAATCATTTGAAGACCTGCAAAGACAAGTATTCATAATTACAATATCATCGCAACGTCTTATAACATCTTTAATAACCTCTGTTGGTAAGAATTCACATCCTTCAGATTCAATTTTCTTATTTACATTAATAGTATTTGGAATAACAAGAATTTCATCATCTTCAAAAAGCATTTTATCAATGATTTTCTTATATATCTTGGATTTTTTAGTTATCTCAGCAATCCAAAATCTCCAATTAAAAATATATTTAAGAATGAATATGCTTAAATCTACAAATCTAGGTCTTCTCATTTTTCACCCATTCTATTTTTCAATCTTCTTAAAATACCTTTTAATGTATGAGCTTCGCGCCCTGTAATAAATGCACGTGAAATAATATTATTAAATGTTTTTTTACCATTTCTTTTTTTATGTTCAGGAATATCAAGTGAATCTATTAACTCATCCATATCTTTTTTTAAATATTCTTTTTCCAAATTACTACTTTCACTTAAACCCTCCACACCAAATTCATGCTTATTTTTAAACAGTTCATAAAATATAATTGCAGCTGCATGTGAAATATTCATAATTGGATAAGTCGGATCTGTTGGAATAGATACACAAATGTCACAGTTATCTATTTCCTTATTTGTAAGTCCATTACCTTCTCTTCCAAACAATATTGCTGTTTTATTTGAAACATTAATTGATTTACCAAGTTCTTCAGGTTTTATAGGAATTCTTGATAAATTATAACTTCCACCAGCCATTCCAGTTGAAGCCACTTTAAAATCAATTCTTTGTGACTGATAAAAATCATCCAAACTTGGATATATCTTAGCATTCTCAACAATATATTTTCCATGTGTTGCCTGATAATATGCTTCTTTTGTTAATGTTGGAGGATTTATTAATATTAAATTCTTAAGTCCAAAGTTCGCCATTGTTCTTGCAAGAAAACCAATGTTTCCGGGAGTTTCACATTCAACAAAAACAATATAAATATTATCTTTAAAAAGACTCACCATTTCATCTTCTTTTTGTCTTACAAGCTTAACCCTACCAGTACCTCTGGACTGAGTTTTAGATTTTGCTTTTTTTGTAGAGGTTGATGTTTTTTCTGATTTGCTTTCTTCTTTATTTTCAGCAGAAGTCATAGTTGGATTTTCAACAACTTTTTCTTCACTTACAGCAACATCCCCTATTTTAATCAACTCCATTCATTCATAAGCTTTTATCTAATAACTCAAGTATATGAATTGCTTTAATATTTTCACAACCAATTTCATCTAACCCATCCTGCAAATTCAATTTACAAAATGGACAAATTGTAACAACTGCTTCAGCACCGGTATCTTTAATCATATCTGCTTTAGATTTTGATAAATCCATAGCTATTTCAGGTTTACCGGATTTTATTCCTCCACCGGCACCACAACATTGACAAGGATAAATCATCTCTTCAAATTCAACACCAGGAATCATTTCAATAATCTCTCTTGGCTGATCTTTTATACCTTGCCCTCTTCCTAAATGACACGGATCATGATATGTTACTTTCATATTCACTTCTTTTAGCTTAGATGCATCAAGATTTTCAGCTAAAAATTCACTAACATCCATCACATTCAAATCAAATCCAAATTCAGGATAATTATTCTTTAAAGTAGCACCACAACCTGAACAAGTTGTTATTATAGTATCATAATCCTTAAAAACTTCCTTGTTTTTATCAACAAGAGACTGGACAATATCAGTCTGACCAGTTCTCAAAAGTGGTGAACCACAACAAACCTGACCTTCAGGCACATCAATATCAATTCCATTTTCTTTAAGGATTTTAATTAACTTATGTCCAGTTTCAGGGAATTTATAATCAACCATACAACCTGTAAAGAAAGCTATCTTAGAACCAGTGTTATTTTCAACTTCATCAACAAAAGAAGGCTTATCTGTTGTAATTGACCGTCCGGTTTTAAGAATATTTTCTTTAAACACAACATGCTCTGGAAGAGGACCCAATTCATTTGCAACTGCAATAGCTCTCATTTTTTCAATTGCATCACCGAAAGTGTTAATATTTTTAGGGCAAACTGCTAAACATTTACCACAACTAGTACAATTATATAAACCATCATCCAATGCTTCTTTAAGTCTATTAAAGTTATCTCTCGGGTCAGTTTCAAATTTCCTCATATATCTCATAAGATATGGTCCACCAAATTCTTCAGTTGCAATATTAACAACAGGACAAGTTGAATAACAGGAATAACATTCAATACAGCTTCTGACTTTTTTAGTTTCTTTTGAATCTTGCTTGGTTATGCTTGTATCAAGTTCGCTGCCATTATGGTCACATTGAAGGGATAATTCCAAATCTTTAACTTTAGCTTCAATACTTGATTTATCAACAATTAAATCTTTAATAACTGGAAATTTTAAAGGTTCAATAATAGCTCCGTCTTGAATTTCTTTTTGACAAGCAAGCGCTCCATTTCCTTTAAATAAAATTCCACATGATCCACACTGACCTGCTCTACAGGAACTTTGAAAACTAATATCTGCATCATATTTATCATTAATAGCTTGCAATGCATCCAGAACTTTCATATTAGGTGTTTTTTCTATTTCATAACATTCTAAATGAGGTTCACAATCAGTTTCTCTATTAAATCTGGAAACATAAACTTTAATCATCATTCCTTCTTCTCCCTGTTTGCATAATCTATGAAAAAAAATTTAATCATTATATAATTATATTGTTTATCATATAAAATGTATATGTTTTAAAGCAATGCGGGACTGTCAAAATGTTAGCTCTTGATTTCTTTTTTCAATCCATCCATTTTTTTGAAGGATTATCTGGTTGAATACTCCTTCCATTGTTCTGAATTTCTTTTTTTGTGCTCTTGGCATGGTATTGCCTATGTAGTTTTCTATTTGATTATTTGTATTGTCTAATTTTCCTTTATGTGTTTTTTCAAGGAAGTGTATGAATTTTTTGTATTCTGGGAAAAATTTTTCATCCATATGCTCTTTTAAAAGCTTTGGAAAATTAATTGATTCTCTTTTTAATAAATTTACATATTGTATTGATTTATCATATGTTTGTTGTTTAAATAAATGGTAAATTAAACTTAAATATTCATTTATTTCTGATTTATAGTTATTTATGAACTGTTTTGATTTTTCTTTGATTTCATTATCGGAGAGATTTAATTCCCTATTTTTTAAATCTTGTTCAAATTCTTTACGCATTTTTGTCAATTCAGGACTAATAGTATCATAAATATTTAATAATAAATGAAATGTACAATGTTGATGAACAAAACCTAATTCTCTCATTATTTTATCATAAATTGGTTTTAAATCAGTTACAATTGCAATGCAGTCTTTTGGTTGAATACTGTTTTTTATAAAATTTTTAGTTGTTTTTGAATCTTCTTTTTTAACTAATAACTCTGCTATTGGTATTCTATGAACTATATCAAATAGAACATGTCGATAATGCCATTTTTTATTGATTCTAATCCATTGTACATCATATGCAACATAACCTGAGAGTTTTAAATCTTCGTTTAAATAGTAAAGCCCATCATGAATTAATAAAGATCGCCTTATTGTTTCATAAGACATTTTAATACCATTGAAGATATTATATGCCCATGTAATGTTTCTTAATGAATCCCAACCTCCAATTCTTAGTTTAACTGCTTTGTTTTTCATTTTAATGGAAAAATTACAGTAATCTTCATAAATTCCATTGAGCCTTACTTGACTGTATTTTCTGCATTTTTTACATAAATATCGTTTAACTTTAATTGTAACACTAATTCCATTTTCTAAATATATTTTACGATTGTTAAATGATTTTTTAATTAAATCGTTTGAGAAACAATTCTTACAATGAGGATCATGATACTCAATGATGCCATTTTTATTGATAAAGCAATTTTCATCGAGAATTCCATCAAGATATAAGACAAATTGAACTGTGTTTTCACCAAATTTACTTTTTGATGATTTTTCATCATTTTTTCGAACAGGATCTGAATTAGAATAGTTAAATATATATTGTTTGCCATCCAAAGTAAGTAATGGAAGGCATTTGTTTTTCGTTTTCATATATAAATATTTGTCTTCCATCCTATATAAACTTTATTAAGTATTAATTTTTAATATAACAAAATAAAAAATATTAAAAAATAGGTTTAGAAAAATTATATTCAATTAATTAATAATTCAATGAATTTAAA
>SUTL01000028.1 GCA_015062925.1 Methanobrevibacter thaueri | reverse complement strand
TACTCTTTTTTAAAACAACAATTAAAATCACATTTAATTGAATAATATATTATTTATAATTACTCCTATATAAAAAATGAGAGAGAGCATTTGAAAAGTAATCAAATAACGAACTCAGAGCAATTTTTCAAAACCAAAACAATTTTTCATACCAAAAGCAATAATATAATCACAACAAAAAAGTATACTGAACAAAAATCCAAGACCCAAAATAACCTCAAAAAAACGCAAATAAAATAAAACACAATAAAATTAATTAAAAAAGACAGTACACCCAATAGTGCAATTCATCCACAACTTGCAGAAGTTGTGGCATTCTTGCATTTTAAAGATAAACATTTAATTACCCATTTTCAATTTTTTTTATTAAATAATTAGTTTTTTTAACTATATTATTCTTATTATAAGCCTTGGCAATTCTTTTAATTGCATCTAAATTTTTAACATAATTATCTAACCATGAGAAAATATCCCCAGGATAGACTTGAATCTGATATTTTCTGAATAATTTAGTTGAAATATCCTGAGGATCTTTTCCTTTTAGTCTTTCATGAACAATAACTTCTGAAATTCCCTTTTGAAGACATTGGCAAAATGGTCTTTCCTGACATTTACATTGGAGAAAATCAGCCTGAATTCTGATTAATGCATCCTGGAATTTCTTATCAACTTTACCAATAGATTCACCTGAAGATATTATATCCAAAGTAGATTCTGCGAATAATCTTGTTGAGAATTTAATTTTAAGAGCATTTGAAATTTGATTATGAATAACACTGGATAAATATGCATTTTCAAACATCTCCAAATCCAATGCCATTGCAAGAATTAAAACTTTTAATTTATCAAATTTATCCTTTTTCTTATACATTGGAGATAATCCCACATAATTAATCAGATAATTCCTATCATATAATGTGTTTTTAATAAATTCTGCTTGGGGAATTGATAAAAATGAAACTGAAGTCGCTCTTCCATATTTAGTAACTTCTAATTTATTTGATACTCGGTTAATTAAACCTAAATCATCCATTTCATCAACAGCAACTTTAATACTTATTGGAACATCAATAGTTTTATAGAATTTATTTAACTCATCAAATGTTTTGATTGAAGTTGATGATATATCTGCAAGTATCTGTTCATAAGAGGACTCCTCATCATATTCAATGTAAACATCTTCACTATTGCTCTCCAATAAATCCAATGCCATTGCTTCTTCTGATTCTCCTGCAAAAACATTACCTACTTCCGGAAGTAAATAAACAATCCCTCTGTCATGATATGATGGTCTTCCTGCACGACCCAGCATCTGTGAAAACTCATTAGGATTAATCCATTTATTACCCATTACCAATGAATCAAAAATAACCTGTGAAGCCGGAAAATCAACACCCGCAGCTAATGCGGCAGTTGTTACTACACAAGATATTTTACCCTTATCAAAGTCTTTTTCTATTTTTTCTTTTTTATAATATGATAATCCCGCATGATACGCCTGTGCATTAATTCGTTTATTGTTTAGGAAATTTGCAATCTGATGAGTTTTACGTCTTGAATTTGTAAATATAATTGTTTGTCCTTTAAAACCTTTTTTGGATTTAGTATTATATTCTTTTTTAACTAATCTTTGCATGATATGGCGTTTTTGAGATTCATTTCTCACATAAACCAAATGTCTTTCTAAAGGAACTGGTCGTTGTGAGTATTCAACTAATTTCATATTGAATTGTGATGCTAAAAATTCAGGGTTTTTAACAGTAGCTGATAATCCTATAATTTGAGTTTTAGGATATAAATGTTTAATTCTTTTTATTAAACCATTTAAACGTGTTCCACGATCTTCATCATCAATCATATGAATTTCATCGATTAAAATAACTCCCAAATTTGTAAGAGCAGAGAAATTTCCATTTCTTAAAAGATAATCAATTCCTTCATATGTTGCAACAACAATATCTGCTTTTGAAACATCAGCATCAGGTAAATTCAACTCACCTTTTGCTTTAACACGATTACGTCCAACTTTAATTGCTACATTTAAACCTAATTTTGAATATTTCTTTTTAAAATCCCTGTATTTTTGATTTGCAAGAGCAACTAAAGGAGTTAGGAAAACAAATTTCTTCCCTTTCAGTGCTTTTGTAATACCTGCAAGTTCACCAACTAATGTTTTACCCGAACCTGTTGCACTAACAACTAATAAATCCTCACCTTTAAGAAGTCCTTCTTTAATTGCTAAATACTGAACTGGCAATAGATTAGTGTTACCTGAATCTAAAAGGATTTTTTTAAATTTTTTAGGGATTTTTAATCGTTTCATATCAACTGGAGGTATAATATGTTTTGATTTTTTTGTTTTATCAAATAATGTTAAATTTTTATTTTTTAAAGGATCAAAATGAGGAGATAAAACCAGTAATGTTTTTTCCAAACTACCTGTTTTTTCAAGGATTGTTTTCAAGTTTCTGAAAATCTTTTTATCAAAACCATGGAGTTTAATTTCTTCTTTAATTGTATCATGAGCACAGTCTTTACAAATTAATTGATTATTATGTTTATATGAAAAATCTGAGTTGACAATTGTTATGTTTCCATCATAAGCGCAGAAATCACAAACTTGAGTGTGTCTAACTTTAATGTTAAGTGATTTTAAAAATGATTCTACTTTCTCATCAGGTGTTGCAAGAAAAACTGCCTGACTTCTTAAAAGTTTTATCACTTCACTTGGAGGGAATAATTTTTCATTTAAAGAAGAGTTGTCTTGGAAATTATAATCTGCAATGAAGCGGGAAATAGCTAATGAATCATCTTTATTTGTGAATTTAATATTTCCCACAAATTCAGGTTCTCTTTTAGTATTTAAAGCTCCTTTTGGAGAACCAATTGGATATAATCTCCATTGTTTTTTAATTTTTTTTAAAACCAGCATTGTTAAGTAATTATATTTTTAATTATTAATAAATTTTTAAAAAAAAAATAAGATTAGTTAAATTTTGTTTCTAAAATTATAATCAGTGCAAAAGCAATGATTGCAACAATACCACATGGAAGTAATGCTGATGCATTAACACTAACAGAATTAATTATTTCCACTGCAGGAACCTTTAAAGATCCAAGCATAACACCAATGAGAAATGCCATGGTTAGACTTTCATGATTTTTAAGTAAAAAATTAAGTATTTTTGAAAATCCCAAAATACCAATTAAAGCTCCAACTACAAAAACAATAATTTCTGATAAGTGGAATTCATGAAGTGCAGTTAACATGAATTTATATTGTCCAAGTAATAATAGAATAAATGACCCTGAAATACCTGGTAGAATCATAGCACAAATTGCAATCATACCAGATAAGAATATTATGATTAATGAATGATTAGCTGCAATTGGATTTAAACTTACAAAAATATATGTTAGAATAAAACCTAAAATTGTGAATAACAAATGTTTTATTCCTATTTCATCGAGTTTTCTAAATAATATTACTGCTGATGCTATAATTAAACCCAGGAAAAATGAATATGTTAAAGAAGTATGGTAATCCATACAATATGTAACAACTTTTGCAAGAGTTATGAATGCTATTCCAATACCTAAAATTAATGGAATGAAAAATTTAAAATCAATTTCATCTAATAATGTATTCCAAAACCCTTTTAAATCAAGTTTAATTAATGGTTTTATAAAACCGAATCGTATGTTACTGATTGCTTCTACTAAATGAGTATAGATTCCTGTTATTAGAGCTATTGTTCCACCTGAAACTCCTGGAACAATATCTGCTGATCCCATTAATATTCCACGAATAAATATTAAAAAAGCTTCTTTAATGTTTAAATTCAAAATTATCACCTTTATATATTATTATTTTAGTTTAATCTATGTAATATAAATTGTGATGAAAAAAAGAATTGTGAATAATTCAGCTGAATTATTCTAATTTGTATTTAAACTGCATCCGAACCTCTTTCACCTGTTCTGATTCTTATTACTTCTTCAACATCGGAAACAAATATTTTTCCATCCCCAACATCACCAGTTCTTGCACTTTCAATGATAATGTTGATTATACTATCTAAATCTTCTTTTTTCACGATTAATTCAACTCTTGTTTTTGGAATTAAATCCATACAGTAGCTTGAGCCACGATAGGATTCTTTAACTCCTGTTTGTCTTCCTCTTCCTTTAACTGTTGAAACGTTCATTCCTTCACATCCTGCTGCCAGAAGTGCTGTTTTAACATTTTCAAACATTTCTTCACGTATTACTGCAATAATTCTTTTCATTTAAATACTCCTCCCATAATATTATATTCTATATCCTGATTCTTCATGGAGTGCAGAGTCAAGTCCGGATATTTCTTCTTTATCGTTTACTCTTAATCCTATGGTTATATCTAATAGTTTTGCTATTAATAAACTTACTGTGAATGTGTAAACTGCAGTTGCTATTACTGCTATGATTTGGATTAGTAGTTGGTTTGGATTTCCATAGAATAGTCCTGCTATCCCATTAATTGATGGTGCTGCGAATAATCCTGTTGCTATTAATCCCCAAACTCCGGATAATCCATGAACACCAAATACATCTAATGCATCATCATATCCGAATTTTGATTTGAGGTTGTAAACTGCATAATATGATATTAATGATGCTCCGAGTCCTATTATTATTGAACCTGAGAATGACACGTATCCTGCTGCTGGTGTGATTGCCACTAGTCCTGCGACGGCACCGGTGATTGCTCCTAATACTGTTGGTTTTCCTCCTTTATAATAATCGAGGATTAACCATGTTATCATTGCAACTGCTGCTGCAGTGTTTGAAACTAGTATTGCTGAACCTGCAAGGCCGTTTGCGGCTAGTGCGGATCCTCCGTTGAATCCCATCCATCCGAACCATAAGAATCCTGCTCCTAATATTGAGTATCCTAGGTTGTGTGGGAGTAATGATGTGTCTTTTCTTTTTCCAAGTATAAGTGCTAGTGCTAGTGCTGAGAATCCTGAGTTTACTTCAACTGCAACTCCTCCTGCAAAATCAATTGCACCTATGTTCATTAACCATCCTCCACCCCATATCCAGTGACATACTGGGATATAAATTAAACTAACCCATAGTATTGTGAAAATTACCCATGCTTTGGTTTTCATTCTTCCAACGATTGAACCTGATACTATTGCTGCGGTTAGTGCTGCGAATGTTAGTTCAAATCCTGCGAAGACAAATGTTGGAATTGTACCTGTTAATGAGTTTATTCCTATTCCTTCCATGAACAGGTTTTGAGGCATTCCTATAAATCCTAGTAGGCTTGTTGGTGCGAATGATATTTGATATCCATATATTATCCATATTAAACTGGCTATTGCAAATGCAATTAATGATAGAAACATTGAGTTTAATACATTTTTTCTTTTTGATAATCCACCGTAGAAAAATGCTATTCCTGGAACGCTCATTAATAAAACCATTATTAATGAAACTAGCATCCATGCGGTGTCTCCTGTACTTAAAACCATAATAATCACTAAAAAAATAATAATATTTAATATATTATGAAAATAAAAGACGGTGGTAATAACCTTCCGACATAACTAAGTTTAGTTTAAAATACTATATAAATATAACATGAAAAAAAAAAGAAAAAATTATTTGGAAATACCCTCAACCAATTCCTTAGCATAAGGAGTAATATTCTCATCCAACATCTTTTCTAAAAACTCACCCGTATAAGTACCAGAACCAGCCACTTCCTCAGGAGTACCGGTAGCAATAACCTCACCACCACCATCACCACCATCAGGACCAAGATCAATAATATGATCCGCAGTTTTAATAACATCAAGATTATGCTCAATAACAACAACAGAATTACCAGAATCAGTTAACCTAGCAAGAACACTTAACAACCTCTCAATATCAGCAAAATGAAGACCAGTAGTAGGCTCATCAAGAATATATAAAGTTTTACCAGTACTAGTTCTGGAAAGCTCCTTAGCAAGTTTAATCCTCTGAGCCTCACCACCAGACAAAGTAGTAGCCGGCTGACCGATTTTCATATAACCCAAACCAACATCAAACAATGTCTGAAGCTTTTTAGTAATCTTAGGAATATTCTCAAAAAACTCCAAAGCCTCCTCAACAGTCATCTCCAAAACTTCATAAATATTTTTACCTTTATAACGAATATCCAAAGTCTCATCATTATATCTTTTACCACCACAAACCTCACAAGGAACATACACATCCGCTAAAAAATGCATTTCAATCTGAACAATACCATCACCACTGCATGCTTCACATCTACCACCTTTAACATTAAATGAAAACCTACCTGGTTTATAACCCCTTGCTTTAGATTCAGGAGTATTAGCAAACAAATCACGAATATCAGTAAATACACCAGTATAAGTTGCAGGATTAGACCTTGGAGTCCTACCTATAGGTTTTTGATCAATAGCAATGACCTTATCAATATTTTCAAGCCCCTCAATTTCATCATATTTACCTGCAAAAGTAAATTTATTAGATAATTTACCTTTAGCACCTTTATAAAGGATTTCATTAATTAAACTACTTTTACCAGAACCGCTAACACCAGTGACACATGTAAATTTACCTAAAGGAATTTCAACATCAATATGTTTAAGATTATTCTGAGCTGCACCCAGGATTTTTATAAACTTACCATTACCCTCACGTCTTTTTTTAGGAATATCAATCTTTTTAACACGAGAAATATACTGACCAGTAATAGAATCCTGATTCTTCATAATATCAATTGGTTTTCCCTGAGCAACAACCTTACCACCATGTTCACCAGCACCAGGACCAATATCCACAACATGATCTGCAGATAAAATTGTTTCCTCATCATGCTCAACAACAACCAATGTATTACCTAAATCCTTAAGTCTTTTAAGAGCCTCAATAAGTTTAATATTATCCCTTTGATGTAAACCAATACTAGGCTCATCAAGAATATATAATACTCCAACAAGACCTGAACCAATTTGTGTTGCTAAACGAATCCTTTGAGCTTCACCACCAGATAATGTACCTGAAGACCTTGACATTGACAAATAATCAAGCCCAACTTCAACTAAAAAACTTAAACGCTCTTTAATTTCCTTTAAAACTTCTCTTGCAATGAAATTTTGCCTTTCATCCAATTCTAAATCCTGGAAAAATTGATATGAATCTTTAATTGGCAAATCACAAACATCAATAATTGATTTACCACCTACAGTTACAGCTAAAATTTCAGGTTTTAAACGTTTACCATCACAAACATGACATTTACGATCACTCATATATTTTGAAATATACTTTCTGGAGTAATTTGATTTAGTTTCAAGATATAATCTTTCCATTCTAGGAATAACACCTTCAAATTTACGATTAACCCTATATGATTTGTTTCTTCTTTTAAATGTGAATGGAATTCTATCATCACATCCATAAAGAATATAATGCTGATATTTAGAGTCAAGTTCATTGAAAGGAATATCCATACTGAAATTAAAATGATTTGACACAGCCTCAAGCATTTGATAATAATAATTCTCTTTTTTAGCAGATTTAGACCATGGTGCAATAGCTCCTTCATTCAATGTTAAAGAACTATCCGGAACTATTAAATCAGGATCAATTTCCATTTTAGAACCAATACCATTACATTCAGGACATGCCCCCTGAGGAGCGTTAAATGAAAACATCCTTGGAGTTAATTCTTCAAAATTAATACCACAATCAACACATGCAAAATGTTCGGAGTATTTTTTCTCAAATTCCCCATCACCATTATCAAATAAAACTGTGATTAAACCATCAGTGAATTCAGCTGCAGTTTCAAGAGAATCAACTAATCTTCTTTTAAAATCAACATCACGACGGATTTTTAACCTGTCAACAATAACATCAATATTATGCCTATATGTTTTTGCAAGTTTAATATCCTCATCCAAATCACGGATTTCACCATCCACTCTAGCCCTTACAAAACCTTTATTACGTAAATCTTCAAGAACATCTTTAAACTGTCCTTTTTTATCACGAACAACAGGTGCTAGGATTTGGATTTTAATACCTTCTCCTTCTTCAATAATTGAATCTCCAATTTGACCTATGGTTTGTTGTGATATTTCACGACCACACTCAGGACAATGCGGAGTTCCTATTCTTGCAAATAATAATCTTAAGTAATCATATATTTCAGTGATTGTTCCAACAGTTGATCTTGGATTTTCACGTGTTGTTTTTTGATCAATAGATATTGCAGGAGACAATCCTTCAATAGATTCCATTTCCGGCTTTTTCATTTGTCCTAAGAATTGTCTTGCATAAGCAGATAAAGATTCAACATATCTACGCTGTCCTTCAGCATAAATAGTATCAAAAGCTAGTGAGGATTTCCCAGACCCACTTAAACCTGTAATTACAATGAATTCATCACGAGGAACAGTAACATCAATATTCTGCAGATTATGTTCACGTGCACCTTTGATGACAATTTGTTTTTTATTTAAATCACTCATGATAATCTCCTCTAGTTAGTTATTTTAGTATTTTAGAATAATCATTATATAAATTATTTCAGAGAGCATTTGAAAATTAACATTATATATTGATTATTTTTTAAAATCCTTTAAAGCATATAATTTATTTCTTAAATCAGCTGCTCTTTCAAAATCAAGTCTTGATGCTGCATCTTTCATATCTTTCTCCAAATCCTTGATTAATAAGTTTAATTCATCTTTAGGCATTTTAGTAATATCAGTTCCAATACCCTTGTATTTTTCATCTTCCTCAGCTAATTTTTCTTTTAATGTTCTGGTAGTTGATTTAGGTGTGATATTGTGAACTTCATTATATTTCATCTGTAATTTACGTCTTTTAAGTGTAATATCATATGCATTTTTAACAGAATCAGTCATATCATCCACATACATTATTACACGACCATTAACATTTCTCGCAGCACGCCCAATTGTTTGTATTAATGAGGTTTCATTTCTCAAAAATCCTTCTTTATCAGCATCAAGTATTGCAACTAAAGAAACCTCCGGTAAATCCAAACCTTCCCTTAAAAGATTAACTCCAACAAGAACATCGAATTTTCCACGTCTCAAATCATTAACAATATCAATTCTTTCCAATGTATCGATTTCAGAATGCATATATCTTACTTTAACACCAATTCTCGCATAATAATCAGTTAAATCCTCAGCCATCCTTTTAGTTAAAGTGGTTACAAGTACTCTTTCATCTTTTTTAGCAGTTAATCTTGCTTCTTTAAGTAAATCTTCAACCTGCCCTGTTACTGGGCGAATTATAACCTCAGGATCCACCAAACCAGTTGGTCTTATGATTTGCTCCACCACATTATTATGGGATTTTGAAATTTCATATTGACCAGGTGTTGCTGATACATAAATTACCTGATTAACAGATGATTCAAATTCATCAAATCTTAAAGGCCTGTTTTCTTTTGCTGATGGTAATCTGAAACCATGTTCAACAAGAGTTTCTTTCCTTGCACGATCACCATTATACATTCCCCTAATCTGTGGAACAGTAACATGAGATTCATCAATTATTGTTAAAAAATCATCAGGGAAGTATTTTAATAATGAATATGGTTTATCACCCCAGTCACGTCCTGATAAATGCATGGAATAATTTTCAACCCCCGGACAATATCCCATTTCCTGAAGCATTTCAATATCAAAACGTGTTCTTTGCTCTAATCTTTGAGCCTCCAATAATTTACCCATTGAATTTAATTCACTTAATCTTTCATTTAATTCATTTTTAATTTTTGATATTGCCACATCCATTTTGTCCTGACCAACAACAAAGTGTTTTGCAGGGAAAATCATATATCTTTGAAGGGATTCCTGTTTTTTACCAGTGACTTTATCAATAATACTTATTGCATCGATTTCATCACCAAATAATTCAATTCTAATCGGCGGTGTTCCATGAACAGGATTTATTTCAATAACATCCCCTCTAACTCTGAACTGTCCACGGTCAAATTCAATATCATTTCTCTCATACTGCATGAAAATTAATTTATGAAGAATTTCAGAACGATCATAAATATCCCCTACATTTATTCCGAAAGCAAATTCACCATAATCTTCAGGTGATCCTATACCATAAATACAGCTTACACTACTAACAACAATAACATCATCCCGAGATAATAATGATTGTGTTGCTGAATGCCTCATTATATCAATATCATCATTAATAGATGCTTCTTTATCAATGAATGTGTCTGTTCTAGGCACATATGCTTCAGGCTGATAATAATCATAATAACTGACAAAATATTCCACTGCATTATCAGGGAAGAATTCTTTGAATTCCTCATATAATTGTGCAGCCAAGGTTTTATTATGTGAAATAACAAGGGTTGGTTTTTGAACTTTTTCAATGACATTTGCCATTGTGAAAGTTTTACCAGAACCTGTTACTCCTAAAAGAGTTTGTTCTTTAACACCATCATTTATACCTTGAGACAATGCATTAATGGCTTTTGGTTGATCACCTAATGGTTTATAAGGTGATTTTAATTTGAATTCTTTCATAAATATCTTGTTTTAAGTTATTGAAATGTTAAAACTAATATGAATATATCTTGGAGCACAACAAGGAATTACTTTTTCATCCCTTATTGTTAATTCTCCATAATCCCTGAGTTGTTTTTCCAGGTCTTTTTTAATATTTTTAACATTATCTTCATTATATACTCGTAGTGAACCTAAAAATACTGTTTTTGCAGCCATATTCATTACTGATATGCTTTCAACAATATCCGGTTCAGCATATTTTGCTAAAATATTATTTGATTTATCAACAAGTTCATTTTTAATTACTTGTTTATCCATTTTTAATCCCTCAATGCATCTGCAATTGATTTTGCAATTGATACACGTGAAGTATCTGAGGATAATGTGTTTGTTCCGATGATTTTATTTGCACCTGCAGCATATATTCTTGTAGCTCCATTATTAGCTAGGATTGGATGTACACAGCACACGTCAATTGATGATGCTCCGTATTGTTTTAAAATATTTATTGCATTAACAATTGTTCCTCCAGTTGCTATAATATCATCTATAATAATTGCATGCATTCCTTTAACACTATCCACATTAACTGTGTTTTCACTTTCACTGTCACATCTAACATCAACAATTTTAGTTTCCACTTTATCCGGCCCTAAACGTACTTTTGTTAAGTATGTGCATTCACAACCAATGATTTTTGATATTTCCTGTGCAAAACCATATGCTCCTTTATCCGGTGCGATGATTAATGGTTTTTCATTAGTTTTTTTAAAGTATTTTTTATCAAGATATTCTGCAATAGCAGGCATTGCTGAGATGTTTCTTGCCGGAATATCGAAGAAATCAAGTACACATTCTTCATGAATATTGAATGTTATGAATTCATCAGCACCTGCAGATTGTATTAGATTGCAAACAATTTTTGCAGATATGGTTTCTCCGGGATTGAATCTTTTTTCCTGTCTTGCATAACCCATATATGGAACTACAACTTTAACTTTTTTAGCTCCTAAATCTTTTAAGTTTGATATTATGAATAATAACTCCATTAAGTTTTCATCTTGAGGATATCCTGTTGATTGAATAACAGTTACTTCATCATCTATTTCACCATCAATTCTTAAATATCTTTCCCCATCGGGAAATTTACGAGTTTCTACATAACATAATTTTTCTGAAAGTTCACGTGCAACATGAGCCGCTAAATCTTGAGAGGATGAACCGCCTATAATCACATTTATCACCATAATATTATATAGAATAATGTTTGTTTTTAATAATTAAAAAAGTTAAGTATTAATATTTTAAAGATTAAAACTTTAAATCATGAGAAAATTACATATAGTACTACTTAGTATCGTAGGTATTATAGTAGTATTTCTAGGATCAACCATAGTATGTCCCGTTTTAATTGTTGCTGAGGATACTGAGGAAGATGCTAGTATTGATATGGCAGCAACATTTTCATTATCAGGACTAGATTGGGTTTACCCGGGAAGCACTATGGATGCTGAAGGTCATACATTACATAATGTTTATATAAACCATCCAGAAGATCCATATGGTGCTGCTCGTGATCTTATGACCTATTGTTATAATTTCACGCCCCACATAATTGTTAGTGTAAATAATGCTGCTGCTCAGGCAATATTTGGAGACAGTATTATAAAAGACATTCGTGCAAACGATGCTTACCAAGGTTATGCTGGTAATGATAAAGTCCCAGGAACAATGTCCAGAGGAGATGCAGTGGGAACTGCAATGGCACAAAACGGAATGAACGTACTTCAAATTCCAGTTCAAATAATTGAGGGTAATATACGATTTATATTCGTATGAAAAATAGAAAACCTCAATTTTTTATTTTTTTTAATGAAACATCACATAAAATGAAAGTCCAACACCAATTAAAGAAATTAACATCATAATTAAACCATGTTTTCTTAATACCGGATGTTTAGATTGAACCAGATAAAAAGGCATGAAAAAACCGAAAAATGTGAAAACAGCCAGATTAGTTTGTTTTGAAATTACTCCCACTATAAAACCTATCCATGATAAAAATATAGTTACAATATATGATAAAATAAGTGCTTTTTTATTAATAGGTGGTTGTGAGGAGTCATATATGTAAATTTGAGTATATGGAAGACCATCTACAAGTGGGGTTCCGCATTTAGCACAGTAATCATATTCATCTTTATTTTCAAATTCACAATTTTCACATATTCTTGTCATACACTTTATTAATTTAATATTTCATGATATATAATTATTTTTCTAATTTCATAGCTATTTCATAAAATGCCTGATTTTGATAATCAACATTAGTAAGTTCAGTATAATATTTAAAACCTAATTTTTCTAAAACTCTTTTAGAAGCAATATTTTCTTTTTTATATGATGCATAAATCTGATTAACATTTAAATCGTTGAATGCTTTTTTGATTAATGCTTGTGATGCTTCTGTTGCATATCCTTTATTCTGATATTCTTCACCAATCCAATAACCTATTTCAGCTGATCCTTCACCCCACCAGTGATTACAGTTAGGATGAAGGAATAATTCCGCACATCCAATTACATTATCATCTTTTACAATAGCATAACATCCGTCACGGGACAATATTGTTTTTATTATATTTAAACTTTCTTCAGGGTTTGCATGTGGAGGCCAACCTGCAACAGGACCAATATTTGGGTTTTTAGCAAGATTATATAATTCCTGTGCATCTGAATTTTCCCAATGTCTTAAAATTAAATTTCTGGTTTTAATCATATTATTTTAAAGTTTGTCATGCTTGTTTATAAACATAATGTAGTGAAAATTAAATAACACAATTTAATAACAATAATGAATATATTAAAGAACATGAAAATTAAAGATGGAATTATTGGTTTTATAGTTGGAGATGCCTTGGGAGTTCCAGTTGAATTTGAATCCAGAAATGAACTTCAAAAAAATCCTGTTGTTAGTATGCGAGAATATGGGACATATAATCAGCCTAAAGGAACATGGTCTGATGATACTTCAATGACATTAGCAACCATGACCAGTATTATAAACAAAAAAGCAATAGATTATGAAGATATAATGGATGAGTTTTGCAGATGGAATAATTATGGAGAATACACAAATAGCCAATCCAAACAATTTGACATAGGAATAACAACGAGTATAGCATTATCCAATTATGATGAAGAGGGAATGTCTGCGTTAAAATCCGGTTGTGATGGTGATCGAAGCAATGGAAACGGGTCTTTAATGAGAGTATTGCCTTTGGCTTATATTAAGAATATAGATTATGAAACAATTGAAAATATCTCCAGTTTAACACATGCACATGAAAGGTCTAAAATCGCATGTGTTTTATATGTTGAAATTGCTAAATCTATGCTTGAAAATGATTTGACAATACCCGAACATGTTTTTAATTCCTGTGATAAGATTAAAGAATATTATAGGGATTGTGATGAGTTAATTCATTTTCAAAGGATATTTGATAATGAGTTAGATGATATTAATGGTAAAGGTTATGTTGTTTATACTTTGGAATGTGTGATTCATTGTTTGCTTACAACAGATAATTATAAGGATGCTGTTTTAAAAGCTGTTAATATTGGTGAGGATACTGATACTAATGCTGCAATTTGTGGCGGACTTGCAGGGATTTATTATGGATATAGTAGTATTCCTATAGATTGGATTAATTCAATTAATAAAATTGATGAAGTACATTCATTATGTGAAAAATACGATAAAGTATCCTGCAATTTATAATTAAAAACATTAAAAATATAATAGCGATATTGAATTATATTAACTGGATTTGGCCTTTGCAAATCTCTAGAAAAAAAAGAATATGAAAAGAAGAAAAATTATATAATAATTTTCCTCCCCATTTTTTATTTATTTTTTAATTTTAACAAATTTCTGTACAGTATCACCCATATAAGTTATGGTGTAAGGTACAGTTTTTCCTTTTTTAAGTTTTTTAACCATTTTCTTTTTCACTTTGAATTTACCAAGTGCTTTTTTGTTTGTTTTAACTTTATAGGTTTTGCCGTTAAATTTAACGTTGAGCACAACTTTCTTGTAAAGTTTTCTTCCATTAAAAGTGACTGTGGCTTTATATTTTTTACCTTTTTTAAGTTTTTTAAGTTGTTTTTTATTTAATTTGAGTTTGCCTACTCCTTTTTTATTTAATTTAACAGAAGATACAACTCCTTTAAAGTTAACTGAAACAACTTGTTTTTTCAATTCTTTATCCATTTTAATTTTAACTTTTTTACCTCCAGTGTATTTGAATTTAACTTTTTGTGTTTGTCTGATTTTTTCTCCTTTAACTGTTATTTTAATAATGGTTTTTTTAGCTGATTTTTTAACTTTACTGGTATTTTTAGCTTCAATAATATGATTAATAACAACAGTACTTGATGCATTAATACTACCAGAACTTGCAGTTACTTTATAAGTATTAGGTGCATATCTATTAAGAGGAATAGAAGCTTTTCCATCTTTATCAGTTGTAACATTAATTATATTACCACCAATATTAACAGTAACAGTAGCATTAACAGCAGGCAATCCATTAAGATCATATGCAGTAACAATATATGCTGCATTTTCTAAATAATACATATTTATATTATTTACAATGATTTTTGAAACACCAGTTACATTAACCTTAAATGAAACATTAGTGCTGCTTAAACCATACTCACTAGCATTAATATAATAAACCATAAGATCATATGTGCCTATTGCTAAATTATTAAGTTTAATGGTTGCAAGTGAGTTATTTACTAATGCTGAGTAAGTTGTACCATTTAAAGTTAAATATACTAAACCATTATTTACCACAGCACCACTTTGAACTTTAGTGTTGATTGCAACATCAAATCCGTTTACATCAACAGATAAAACTGTTAATGTTGTTACTCTTCTAACTGCAGGTTTATCACTGTTTGCAATAGTATAATCATCAACATAAACACTACCATAATCAAGTGCAATAACATTTGTTAAATCACTTGCAGTGTTGTTTATAATTGATGAATTGGTTACAGTTATATTTTGACCGGAAATGTAAATAGCACCACCAATTTCAGCAGTGTTATTGTTTAATATTGTTTTATCTAATTTACTATTATTTCCTTCAATATAAATTGCACCACCTATTTTAGCAGCATTGTTAATAAAGCTTGTTTCAATAATAGCTGAAGTGTTTCCTTTAATATAGATTGCTCCACCTTTATCAGCAGCATTATTTAAGAAATCAGAACCTTTAACAGTTACATTTAATCCTTCAATGTATAATGAACCACCATTTGTTGCATTATTATCATTGAATACTATATTGGAGATTAATCCATCATTTCCAATCCAATTGACAGCACCACCATTAGATGCATTACCGTTAGTTAACATCATGTTTTTAAGTGTAACATTGTCACCGGTAATATTGAATATTCCACAATTACCGCTACCATCAATAATATGGCCATTACCATTAATTATAAGTGATGAATTAACAATAACCGGTACTGAAGTTTCATTGTATTCATAATCTTCTGTTAAGATTAATTCAGTTTGATTATTACGTATTGCTTCATCAACTAATTTTTGCAAGTCACTTGATGATTTTCCACCAAGACGGAATGTTTTATTGTTGGATGCTGGTTCAAATTTAAAGTCACCACTGTAAACCACATTAACAGTATATGTGCCTTTAGATAGAACATTACCAAATTCAACAAGTGCTTTTCCGTCAACTAATTTAGCTGTGCGTGTAACATTCATAAATGTAACGTTAACTGTTCCTTCACCTGCGACAAGACCATTGAATACACTTATATCAAATTTAGGAATTTGACCAACTTTAGCATTAATTACAATAATACTTATTTCAGGAGTTAATTTAGATCCAACAACGAATGAATCACTTGCACTTGAATCTGTGTAGTTAACATCACCTTTATACATTGCAACAACTGCATTATTACCCATTGATAATACATTATCAAGAACTGCTTTATTTCCAATGAGTTCAATATCATATTCTTCACCATTAATATAGAATACAACATTACCAGTAGCACCAACATTAACAGTTGCAATAACGGTTCTACCATTATTTGAAAGACTTATAGTGGAATTAGCACGATTAATTATGAATTTTTCAATAACATCTTCATAACTAGTTTTATTAGTTATAACTTTAACAACAGCCTGTTTATTACCTGCAGTTAAACCAGATAATGTGATTGATGCGAATCCATCAGTTAAATTGTCTTCAAATTCTTTACCATCAATACGAACAATAACAGTTCCATTAACTTTATCCGGAGTAGTAACAATAGCAACTGGTGAATTAGGATAATCTACATCATCAATAATAACAATAACACCAGGTTTCACATCTCCATTGAATACATTGAAAGTTGTTTCATTAACCTTGGTTGCAGGATTATAATTATCATCACCAAGATAATATGCAGTTGCATGATATGTTCCTTTAGGTAAACTAACAGTTAAAGTTGCAATTCCTTGACTGTTGATTGGAACAGTGTAATTTTGTTCACCAATCCCAATTAAAATAGTGCCTGAAGTTACATTACCCATAGTTACTGTAATAACTGCATTTTCACCTTCTTTAATATCTGCTGTTGGAACAGTGACAGAATTAATAACTGCATTATGTTTAACAACACTAAATTCAATAGTTTCTGATTTACCTGTGAAGTTATTGTTTTCTATTACTGTTGCAGTTACAATATAATGGCCTGCAACACCGATGAACTCAGTATTAGCAGTGTAAAGTTTACCATTAACAGTGATTATAACATTACCTGTACTGTTAGTAGTAGCATTGATTTTAAATACAGTATCCACAGCATAAGTTATGTTTTCTACACCATTTATTGTTAATGTAGCATTGTTTTTAGCAATGTAGAATTCTTTGGTATCAGCGGTCGCTGTGTATTTGGAAGTTTCATATATTATAACATTAACAACATAATGTCCTTCAGTTAAACTACGTGAATCTAAATTGATTGGTGTGTTATTGATTGTAGGACATATTTTATCATTAACACTAATAATCATTCCTTGTGCATCACTATTGGTTAAAGCAGATATGTAAAATACACTTCCTGCAGTGTAAGTTGCACCATTGGTAATGCCTTTAATATCTACTGTTGCAATATGTTTAAAGACATTGAATGTAGTGGTGTTAAATCCTATACCATTAACTGATCTGGCAATAATTGTATAATTACCTGCAGCATCAGCATGGAAAATGTAATTACCATTAACCGGAGTGATTGTTTTATTATTTATTGTAACAATGACTGGAGTAGTATTGGTTATAGTGAATATTAAATCATTATCAATTTCAATGACTCCAGGTGCATTAATAGTAATATTAACATCACTTTGTGAATCAACTACGTTAAATTCATTATCACTTGTTTTATTTGTTGCAGTGTAATTTTCATTACCTAAGAAATAAACAATAGGTTTATAAGTTCCTTTATCAAGTTTAACAGTTAAAGTAGCAATTCCTTGACTGTTGATTGGAACAGTGTAATTTTGTTCACCAATTTCAATTAAAACATTGCCGGAAGTTACATTACCCATAGTTACTGTAATAACTGCATTTTGACCAACAGGAACATCACTACTTGGAACAATTATATTTTCAATTATCGCATTATTTTTTATAATTGTAAATTTATGGGAAATTGAATTTCCAGCATATATTTCATTTTCCCTGTTGAATACAGTTATAGTATACTCACCAACTGGCAGTTTATTTGTAGTGATTACAACATTACCATTTACCACATTATATTTTTCACCGTTAACAGTTACATTAACTGCAGTATTATTAGTTATTGTAATTGCGAAAGTTTCACCAACATAATAAACACTATTATTTGCAGGATTAGTTATTGCTAATCCGGAATCTAGTTTAGGAATATTAATCATTTCATGAGTTAAAACTGAAGTGAGATTTTCATTTCCAGGATAGTAAATGAAAATATAATTGTCTCCATAAGTCAATATTCCAGGCCATACTATTCTGTGATTATTGTCAAATGTTAATGTTTGTTCTTGATTATTTACAACAATAATAACATCACCAACAGCATAATTACTTTCTATAATTAAATCAAAACTATTGTTTGTGATAATGAACTGTGGTGTAGCTTTTGAAATTGTGAATTGATAATTAATGGATGTGTCATTGTTAAATCCATCTATACTTGTAAATTGGATTAAAGCATTTTTATTACCTGCAGATAATCCAGTTAAATTCACATTTGCTTTTCCATTTGAAACAGTGGTTATGAATGATTTATTATCAACAGTAATGTTAACAATACCATCTGCCAGTGCATAAACATTAATTAAAACACTGACATTTGAAGGATAAGTAACAGGATTGATTGTTACATCAATATTTGTATAAACATCAATGTCTCCAATGATAATAAAACCTGGATATGAAGTTATATTAGGAAGTAATGTTGATCCGGAATAAGAACAATCAACTTTATAAACTCCTTCATCTGCAAATGAATAAACTGCCCAGTAAGCTCCAGTATTACTATTATAATTTGCAGAGATATGAGCTCCATTACTTAAAATAAATTCATCAAACAGACTGTTTGGAGTGATTATTATATTATCATTATCATCAGTAATTATTGCAGTTATATTTATATCAGTGTTTTTATTTCCATGAATTGAGGAATTTAAAAATCTAAGATAAGTTTTTGAGTTAATATTATTATCTACAAGATAAATATATTTATCAATATTGTTATTTGATAAATAAACATAGGCATCTTCAATATAAATACCATAATTATCAACTGCATTTATTATATTACAATCATTAATAACAGCATTTGCATTATTAATCCTGAATATTTGAGCTCCGTTTCGCCCATCTATTATATGGTTATTACCATTAATAATAATCTTATCATCAATTTCAATATGATCTAAATCAGAAGGTCCATCATAATAAAAATCATAAGTTAAATTAAGAGCTTCACCAGTAGGATTATCCCAAATTAAGTTTTGTAATTCCCTGAAATTACCCGGAACAACCACAGTACCAGTTAATACACTTACATTGTTAATATAATTATTAGGGTCTCCGCCAATAGTATGAATACCACCATTTGAAAATGAATATGATACAGTGTAAATTCCAGTAGTCCAGTCAAAAGCATTATAAGGAACAGATATTTTAGTTTTAGTGTTTACAGTGAAATTACTCAATAAATTACCAGACATTATAATGTTATTGTTATCATCGGTTATTATTGCTTTAAAATCAACATTATCATATTTTTTTGCAAAGACAGTGGAATTATTTAAAACAATAATATGAACTTCAGATAAAATTTTACTACCATCTACACCTTCATAAAAAATATTATTATCAAGAGTATTATTATTAAAGGAAATTACTGCAGTCTCCCTTACACATATATCATAATCCGCTTCATCACATTTAGAATTAATTATTTTACAATTTGATATGAGTCCTTCACCATATTCCATTAATATAAATCCGCCATAATATGATGATGAATTTATAATAGTTGAATTGGAAATTATGAAATTACAGTTGTATACATAAAGGGTACCTGATCGACCTCCAGTTGAAGTAGTATTTTCAAAATAACAATTAGTTAAATTGAAATTAGAATATTCTATATAAATCGCACAGGCATATGATTCTAAATTTTTAAAATTACAATTAATTATATTATTATCTCCATTTTGAATATAGATGGCGCCTCCAGTACCTGCACTAATATCACTAAAATTACAGTTATATGCTTGAATATCACCACCATAACTATAAATGGCTCCACCATCATTAGCAGAGATGTTTTTAAAAGTACAAAGAGCTAAAATAAGATTACCTGCAGAATTATAAATAGCACCACCATTAGCATAATTACTAATGTTTTCAAAAGTACAATTATATAAAATTATATTCTGATTATCATTATTATTAATAACATTTGATTGGGTGAAATTAGAGAAAGTAGAATTAATTAAAGTTAAATTACCATAATTACTAAAAGCTGATCCATCACTAATATCTTTAATATTAGAATTAGATAAAGTTAAATTACCTTGATTATCAAAAATATAACCCCATTCCCCAATTGTTTTTACAAAATTACAATCAGATAAGCTGACAATACCACCATTATTTACAAAAACATATGCGCCTGAAAGATCTGTGAAACTACAATCAGAGAATGAAACTACATTACCAGGTTCAACATGGACAAAACCTCCACCATCAGAAGTAGCATCTTTAAAACTACAATTAACTAAATTAACATTACCATTTTCAACATACAAAATAGAATTAGTATCAAAGGCATAATACTCATATGCAATATCTTCCATAAC
Organism: Methanobrevibacter thaueri; assembly: GCA_015062925.1. Classification (GTDB taxonomy): domain Archaea; phylum Methanobacteriota; class Methanobacteria; order Methanobacteriales; family Methanobacteriaceae; genus Methanocatella; species Methanocatella thaueri_C. The sequence continues at coordinate 1,700 of SUTL01000028.1, read as the reverse complement.
ACAATCATTAATCACAACAGTACCCGCAGTATTGATACGGAATATATAAGGTGCAGTTTGTGCATCAACTATATGATTATTACAGTTAATAATTATAGGTTTATCAATAATAATTGGATCTGTATCTCCAGATCCATTATAACTGTAATCATATCTTAAATTAAGAACTTCACCAGGATTAGTATTAATTATTTCTTGCTGTAAATCATAAAATGTTAATGGGATACTCACTGAACCTGTTAAAAAATCAATATTAGATGAAGAACTAATGTAATTTGCACTAATCTTATGAATACCAGCATCTGTAAATGAGTATGAGTCACCATAATAAATTCCAGTATCAGAATCATAGTGATTTAATGGAACATTAATGCTGTCATCTATAACGAAATAATTAATATTATTTTTTGAAGGCTCATTAGGAACTATTTTTATAACATTACCTTTATCATCACCAAATGATCCGAAAATATTAACATAATCTCCTCTATTTGCTCGAACAGTAGCATTATTTAAAAGTACAATATTCATTTGTGATTTAAGATTAGTATCCTCAAGAAGTATATAATTGTCAAAAATATTTCCTCCTAAACTAGCTTCATCATTATCATCTATATGAATCGAATAACAATTACCACCATAAGTGGAGGTCATATTTACCATAGTACAATTAAATACATTAACTTTTTCAGAACGGAAAACCCTAATAGCACCATCTTCAGCAACATTATTTTCAAAATTACATCCAATTAAATTAACCTCCTCACAATCATACCCATCAATTAATTGCAAGTTTTCAGCAATAGTATTTGTAAAATTACAATCGGAAACTGTGATATTTGCATAATATAAATATAATGCATTTCCTCCTTGTCCAGAAGTTACATTTTCAAAAATACAAGATGAAATATTAGCATGACAACCACCAGCATATATTGCACCTCCACCAGAATACTCTCCTTGAGCATAGAGATTTAAGAAAGTACAACCATATACATATAATTCTGATCCGGAAGCAATTCCTCCTCCACTATATTCTGTTCTTAAATTTGCAAAAGTACAATTTATTACACGAGCAATACCATTATAATTATATAAACCCACACCACCATTATATACAGAGGCATTTGTAAAACTACAATTTAATAAATACATCTCCCCATTACTATAAATAGCACCACCAGTAGATCCAGAATAATCTGAAAAACTACAATTGATTAAAGTAATTTGGTTATTGGATTCAATATAAATACTTCCCCCATCATTTGAAGAAGTAGAGTTTTTAAAATTACAATTTAATAAAATAACATTAGCATTACCGATATATACGGCACCACCTTCGCCACCACGTATATTTTCAAAACTACAATTCTCTAAAACAACATCCCTACTGCTTTCAATATTAATAGCACCACCATCACGATACATAGGATTGCCCCAGGAATCTAATTCATAATACTGTGCATTTTTAAAAATACAGTTTTTAATTACAACATCACTTGTAGTGGAAATTTTAAATATATTCTGTGAATTATTTCCATCAAGTATATGACCATTACCATTAATAGTTATACCGTCAGTTATGTAAATATAATCTCCACTGTCGAATATATAATCTCGGGTCAAATCTAAAGTTGATCCATAATGATTATTAATTTCAGTTTGTAAATCATCAAAATTAGCACCTAAACTTTGTTGTT
>SUTL01000027.1 GCA_015062925.1 Methanobrevibacter thaueri | reverse complement strand
TCGCACATATTCAACATCTTTTTTTCACATTTTATTAAAATTATAAAAAAAAATCCTAAAACATCATCACTTAATGACTAAAAAATAATCACTAAAAGGATTGTTTTTTTTAGAATATTATTATTTATGAAACCGTGTTTTAAAAAAGAAAGGAAAAAAATTAACTTATTGAAGTTTTTCCCTATCTTTCTATATTACATATTATAAACCTACATATTATATGGCATTTATCCGAGAGCATTTTGAAAACTAATCTCACCACCCCATCCACATAAAAAAAATATAGACACTAACCCACTAAAATGTGCAATTCATCCCCGGCTTAAAGAAGCCGGAGAATTCTTGCACAATAAAGTTAAAGATTATGAAGGTGAGACACAAAATTTTAATTAATCTATATTTTTAGAAAAAATTTGTTTCATATTTATTTTTTTGTTATTTTTCCTATTTTTTGGACAGTCACTTCATAGCATGTTAAGAGTAATCTGCTTAAAAATAATGTGGAATGCCAAATTGAAATAATTAAATCCTACCATAATTTTGATAAAAAATGATTAGATTAAATTTTGAAGATATTCTCTTAATTCGAGAACATCTCTTTTCATTGTAACCCATAATGTGTCAAACATCACATTATCATAGTTATGAGCATGCACATTTCTCATCTTCTTAATATCAGTCCAAGGAATTTCAGAATGTTCATTAATGAATTCATCAGATAATCTACTCACAAATTCACCAATTTGAATAATAACTAATGCACATGCATCTTGATAATGCTCATTTTCAAGGAATAATTCTATATCATCACCAAAATAATCAATATGACTGTCAATTTTATCACAGTAATATATAATTCTTAAAATAGTTTTTTTATCTTTATCGTTCATAAATTAAAACCTCTTCATTTTGAATTCTGCTTAAAAATTCTCTATCAGAGCATCCTGTTGTAATTAAATCAACATGACATCCGAATTCTTCTTCTAATCTACGAATAATAGCACAATATTGAATCATTCCAATTAATCCGTCAGTATCCATTATAAAATCCAAATCACTATTTTCATTAGCTTCACCACGAGCATATGAACCAAATATGCCTAATTTAGCAATACCATACTCGCTAACAATTGGAATAGCTATATGTTTAATTTCTTCAATAGTATAAATCATAATGAAACACCTTCATATAATAATTACTATAAATATTATGTATTTTATATTTTTTGAAAGTGTGAGGAGGGACAAAAACAAAAAAAAAAAATAAGAAAAATAATCAATATTCATGGCATGTTAAGAGTAACCCACATTCTGTTTTTTTCAGCATTCATCTTAGCGAACTACCTTGCCTACACAATTTGATTATTGGCAATTTTGCTCTTGCATCCTATGGAATGGCCGTTTCACCGTTGTCTTTTAATGTCCTCAATTAATTATCATCGTCTACCATTAAAAGCTCGTGTCGTTTCTGCTCCAGAGTCATACTTCTCAGTATACGTTTTTCAACGCCATAGTAATTGTTTGATGTGCGGAGTTTCCTTAGTTTAATTTAAATTTTTAAACCAGCAGCTGACTTTAACTTGCCATGTATTATTTTGAAAAATAGTGTAATTTAGCAGGGCCTAGATTTGAACTAGGGATCTCAGGGTTATGAGCCCTGCGGGTTCACCAGACTACCCCACCCTGCTATAAGATAAAATAGTATAATAACTATTAATAATATATTGCAAAGATAATATATAAATGTTTCGTTGAAACATTAAAAATTTAAGGAAAAATAAATAATTATGAGAAATTAATTTATTTTTCTAAAGCTGAAATTCTACTATCCAAATCATTCAATTTATCCTGAGTAGATTTTTGGAATTCTTCAGAAGTTTTCTTAAATTCATTGAAAGATTTTTCTAAATCATCAACACTCTCTGTTGTTTTAGAAAATTTATTTTCAAGTTCCTCCAAATCATCTGTTGTTGCTAAAGACCAGTCTTTAATTAATTCTTCACTTTTAGCATCGAGGAATGTGTCGATTTTATGGGAAAAAGCATCTGTGTTTAAACTGGACATGTCAATATCACTTAGTTTAACTTTAATTCTTTTACTAACAGATCCTGATTCGGATTCATCTGGTTCTTCTTTGGATAAATCATAATCGCTATTATTATTTAAAACTCTATTCATATGTGCATCCGCACTTGTGGGAACATAGTTTCTTAATTTATCCATTGTTGCAGGACTATTTAATAAATAATAGTATACCAAAATTGCAATTGCAAGGACCAAAATTATAACCGCTACAACTTCCATAGCATCCATTTAATTAATCCCCCTTATTATTTTTTCATTGATTTAAGTTTATTTTCTTTTTCTTCAATTTCTGTGAGCATTTTTTCCAATTTTCTTTGTTCTGTTTCAGCTTCCAATCTAGCTAATCTTTCATTGATTTCTGAATGGAGAAAACCAACTTTACTTCTTGCTTCAGTAGTGGATTGTCTTATTTCAGATAGACGATCTTGTTGGTCTTGTGGTAATGGAATTGGATTATCCATTAATCTTTTAGATTCAATATCTTTTTCAACCATTGACATTTTTTTAAGTTCTATTTCTTTTTCAAGAATTAGAATTGAGTTTTTTGATTTTGAAATACTTTTCCATTGGAAAACAATGATAATTAATACAATAGCAGCTAGAACTGCAATGATTAATATGAACATTTGCTCTGGTATTGTAGGAATAACCATTTTTTCTAAAACCTCCCTACTTTTATAAAATATTATATAAACTTTATCAATTAAATATTTAATTGTAACAATAATTATTTATTTATTAATAGAAGGTTAAAATTTATGATTGAATCTTACATAGAATCTGGTAAAATTGCTTCAAGAATACGTGATGAAGCATCAAAAATGATTAAAGATGGAACTTTGGTTATTGACCTTGTTGAGTATGTGGAAGGGGAAATTTTAAAATCTGGAGCAGCTATTGCTTTTCCATGTAATGTGTCAATTAATGAAGTTGCAGCACACTACACTTCACCTGCAAATGATAAGACCATGATACAGGCTGGAGATATGGTTAAATTGGATTTAGGTGCAATGATAGATGGTTGTATTGCAGATACAGCAGTTACAATAATAGCTGATGGTGATGTTGATAAATATTATACCCAGGATGAAATAAATTTACATGAAGAAATTGTGGAAGCATCAAGCGCAGGTCTTGAAGCTGCACTGGCAACTGCAAGAGCAGGTGTTGAAATATCAAAAATTGGTGAAGCAGTGCATGAAGCAATTAAAGAATATAATTTAAATCCAATTTATAATTTAATGGGTCATAGTCTTGAAGTTAATAATCTTCACGCAGGTATTTCCATACCGAATTATAATAATCATGATGATCAAACATTAGAAGAAGGACAAGCCATTGCAATAGAACCTTTTGCAACAAATGGTCAGGGAAATGTTAATGATGCACCTGGAAAATATATATTCTCATATAGAATGCATAAACCATTCAGATTAAAAACAACACAAAGAGTATTAAGTTATATTGAAAATAATCACAGATATGTTCCTTTTTCAGGAAGATGGATTACAGATGAATTTGGAAAAAGAAAATCCGGTATTGCACTTATGCAATTAAGTAATGCAATGGCAATTTACCCATATGCACCTTTAAAAGAGAAAAAAAATTGTTTTGTAAGTCAAAAAGAACACACAGTAATTATTGAAAAAGAAGGTTGTATGATTACAACCCTCTAATCATACTATTATCGTGTTCTATACCTTACAAAAGTTGCCACTAACTTATCTTTTTTATAAGTGCTTATTAATTTATATTTACCTGTTTTTTTAGGAGATTTACATTTAAAAACTGCAACTCCTTTTTTATTTGTTTTTGAAGTATAAGTTTTTTTATTGAATTTTGTTTTTATTTTTTTATTCTTATTATTTTTAGATAAGAGTTTAACTTTATATTTGAAAGTTGAATGTGCAGGTCTTGAATTGAAATGTGTTAACTGTTTCAACACAGGTTTTACTAAAACTGAATTCAGGACTATGAAATTTCCATAAACAGCACTGACCGCATAATATCCTGGTTTAATATTGATTTTGAGTTTAGCATAACCTTTAGAATCAGTTTTCACATTATATTTCTGCTTATTGAAATAAAATGTAACTGTTTCACCTGCTTTTTGTGGATTTCCATTATCATCAAATACTCTGACATCATATGTATTGGAATCTCCACAGTACATTCTAATATTTTTATTACCTGATAAAACATCAAATACCTTGAAAGTATCATAGGATACGTTTAAAGTAGTTGGGTTTAAAGCTGAAATATTATGATTTCCATTTTTAATAAGTATTGTTAGTAATGCCACTCCATTGGAATCAGTGTTAACCTGATAATAATCCTTATCATCAACATTGAATAATACACTGGCGTTTTTTAATGGATTTCCTGAAAAATCATAGAATGTTGCTTTATATTCAATTGCCTGGTTATAACGTTTTGTTACTTTATCCATTGAAATTGTTTGAATATTCTGGTTTAGTGTATCGGTTGTAGTGGTATTTATGGTTGTTTGATTTTCCAATGCATATGCAGTGTTAATTATTGATATGAGAATTATTATGAATATTAAAAATAGAATATGTTTTTTTCTAAATATCATATATTTTACATATGTATTATTTGATATTTAAAATTTAGTTAAAAAAAGAAAATAAAAGAAAAGAATATGGGAATTTAGTATTCCACTGGAAGTGGTAATCCCATACTTGCTCTTCTTTCACGTTCTTTTCCGTTTTTATCTTTTTTACCTTGAGCTAATTTTTGAAGTAGTCCAAGACCTGGTTTTACTTCTTCAATTGGTTTTGTTTCAATAACACCTGCATCAACAGCTGCTTTGAATATGGTTTCACCATCGTCGGTTCTGGTTAAAACTGTTGACCAGCCGTCTGGTGATCCAACTGAACCGGTGGATACATCTGCCCATTCTGCAACATAATCCATACAAATGTTACATCCTGCTTGTTCGTATCCGTGTGTTTCTTTAATAGCTAAACCTGAGTCTTCGCCATCTTTTGTTAACCAGAATTTTCCTTTACCAATGTCCATTTTTGTTGCATCAGTTAAGGAGTCGAATCCTAATTTTGCTGTTGCAAATGTGTCAAGAGAAGCCATTGGGAAGTTTTCCATACAGTAGATTCCGATGATTAATTTGATTTTGTCAGCGACGAATCTTGCGAATGGATAAGCTTGTGCTTTTCTTAAACCTTGGGTTTGGCAAGGAGTGGTTACAATACCAACTTTCTCTAATCCATGTTGACGGGTAGCTTCTTTTAAAGCGGATAAGGTTGGGGACATTGAGTATTTAGTACCTGCTGCTGCGATAACTTCATCTGAGGAAGTTACTACAGTTGGTACAGGTCTCCAATCATCATCTGGGGTTCCAGCTACAACTGCTCCTTCGATTATTCCTTCATCGAGTGCGTAGCAGAGTAATGCTGAAACAATACCTCCGTCTTGTGATACCTCTAAAATTTTGCTATCAGTAGATTTTGCAGATAATGCTTCTTTATAAGTACCTAATGGCATGTTCATTCCTCCTAAAGTCCAGTTTCCTCTTTAATTCTTTTGATAGGTAACCATGCTCTTGGACACATTGCGTAACATGATCCACATTTAATACATCTGTCTCTATCACAGCTAGGTCTACCTTCAGAAAAGCCCATAGCTCTTGTTGGACAAGCTAGAGCACAAGTTCCACATCCAGTACATAATCCGTTACGGATTATATTTGTTAATACGTCACAGCCACAGCCAGCGTTACATGCAGCTTTGTCTATTGCAGGTTGTAAGTATTCCATGTCTCCATTGCATAATGCTACAATTGCTTTTGCAATTACTTCTGGAGCTACAGGACAACCTGGTAGTGCTAAGTCTACTTTTACTAATGAGCTAACTGGTACGAAAGATTCGTGTTTAGGTTGTGCTTGTTGACCTCCACGTGCGAAGGTGGTGAAACAACCAGTCATTGCACAAGAACCAAATGCAGCGAGTAATCCTGATTTTTCTCTTGCCATTTTAATTTCTTCTAGACTGTGTTCGTCTTGTAAACAAACAGATCCTTCAATTAAACATAAGTCCATTTCTGGCATTTCTTCTGCGTAGGTACCGTGAACCCATTTATCTACTAAGGTTTGTCCGTAAACAATTTCCACCATATCAGTTAAAACTGTAGATAAAATGTCATAGTTTTCAGTTAAAGACATTGCATCTCCAGTACAACCGCTTAAGTGAATGTAACCTATACGTGGTTTGTTGGAAGCTTTAGTTTTTGCTGCAGGAGCTGCTTCAACTTTTTTCTCTACTTTTTTCGGTTCTTCAGAACCTCCAAAAGCCTTTTTTAATTTATCAAACATTATTTTACCCCGATTTCTTTTAAAATAAGATCAATAGCTTTAGGAACTGCCTTACATACTGTATCTGTTAATCCCATGTCCACGTCTGGTGTTGGGATTAGTTCTGGTTTACAACCTATTACTATAACTTCACATTTTTCAGAAATTTTTTGAAGTGGTTCTTCCACTGTCATTCCATGTGGATTATCATATTTTCCTATTTTCATTATGTTTGGGTCGAATGCACTTACTGTACCCGGTTCTGCATCAAATTCAACAACATCGATTACGATTAGTTTTTTCCAATTATATTGTTCATATAATGGGAAGAAGTTTGTTGGTGCTGCAGTTCCCCCGTCTATGAATTGAACGTTGTCCGGTAGCGTTATATTATTGAATTTTTCTTGTATTTGACTTAATATGTTTTTGTCAAATTCATTTTCAACATAGCTTGTTACTGCCGGGTCATAGTAATCGTTTTTATCATTACAGTATTTTTGTAATAGATTTATGATTATTGGTCCGAATCCATCGTCTTTAAATAGTACGTTTCCACATCCTATGACTATGATTTCTGAATCGTAAGGCATTTTTTATTATCCTCCAAAACTTTTAGATTCTCACCATTTCGTTTTTAAGAATGGATTTGTCTTCGTCGTCAACTACCATTACGTGAGTTGCACAGGATAAACATGGGTCGTATGCTCTGATTACGTGTGGACCGAATTCATGATGGAATCCTTCGGTTGCTGGACCCATTGTTGGAATGTTCCAGGTAGTTGGTACAATAGCGGAATAGAATTGAGTTTTTCCGTCTTTGACTTTTGCCATGTGTGCGTTGGTTCCTCTTGGACCTTCGATAATACCGAATCCGAGTTCACCAGTTCCTCTTGGATCGTAGTCTGCTCTTGCAGATGCTGCGGTGTCAATTGCATCGAGTGCTTCCATACATGCGTCGTAGTTTTTGAGCATTTCGTCTGCACGTGCTACGTGTTGTGCGATTACACCTTTGCCTTTGAATCCTTGGAATTTTTCCATTCTTGCTCTTGGTCCGGTTTCAACATTGGTTCCGTTGATTAATGGAATTACTGAGCATCCTCTTTTTCCTACTTCAGGATCATCATACCAGGATTCTGGTAATACTTCGGAAAATGCATCCATATCAAATTCGTTTACACCGTATGTTGGGTGGACTGCGAGTAATGGTTGGTTTACTACACCTAAGTCTTCTGGAATTCCGAGTTTTTCAGCACTTTCTGCTACACAGTTTTTGATTAATTCAATGTGTGCTTCGAGTTTTGGTTTAAGTGCAGTCATTCTTTCTATTAATCTTTCTTTTGTGAATGGAGTAATGTTTCTTGCCATTCCTCCTACTCTAATGTCAGATGGGTGGATACCTTCACCAGCAATCATGTCTACAACGTATTGTACATTTTTTCTTACTTCACTTACACTGTCTACTGCTGCTGCGAATAGGTCTTCTGGTACGAAGTCTGTTGCAACTAAGAAGTGGTGAATTGCTGCACTGTTAATGTTGTGTGCTGCTAAGGTAGCTTCTCTTAACAATCTAGCTGCTTTAGGAATTTCTATTCCTAATGCTTGATCAATTGCTTCAGCGGATGCTAAAGTGTGTGGAATTGGACATACTCCACAGATTCTTTGACATAATACTGGAGCGGTTTCTGGTGCTTTGTCAAGAACCATCTTTTCTAAACCCCTTACAGGAGTTATACTAAAATACATACCTTTTGTAACAATCCCTTCGTCGTCTACTTCCATGACGAGTTCGGCATGGCCCTCTTGACGAGTTGTAGGGGATATAACTACTCTATCTTTCAAATATGTCACCTCAATTATAAATTAGAAACTAACATTTACTATATATGGTTATTATTATTAATAAGTAACCTTAAAATAAATAAATCGAAATATATATAAAAGATAAAAAACTAAATTATATTATTATATTTAATATAGGATATAGGAGGGAAGACTATGGATAAAGCAAATATAATTATTTCCATCATTATTGTAGCATGTATTGCGGCGGCCGTAGCTGCTTATGGTTTAACCAATACTGATAATCCTATATTTTCAGATTTATCAAGTATGGGATCAAATGATGATGGAAATGGCGTTGGAAATAATTCAACATTAAATAATGGATTAAATTCAACAATGGGTGGACCTGCAAGTAGTTCAAGTTCTTCTGGTTATGGATCAGGCAGTTCTAGTTCTGGAAGTAGCAGTTCATCATCAGGAAGCAGTAGTAGTTCTTCATCAGGAAGCAGTAGTAGTTCTAAAGTATCAAAATCTGCAATTAAAAGTGATGCATGGAGCCATATTGGAGAAAAAGGTTGTTATCCAGGAACTCCTTATTACTCTGGATCCTACTGGTATGTAACTATATACGATGAAAATGGAACCGCTGTGGATTCATTCCAATACAGTTCATCAGGTTCATTTTTAGGAAGAGGTTAGCCTTTTCCATAATTTTTTATTTTTTGAATATTAATAGTTAACTATATATAATACAAAAAACATACTTATTATTGTTATATGTAAGGGGGCCCGTAGCCTAGCTGGATAGGGCGTCGGACTTCTAATCCGAAGGTCCCGGGTTCAAATCCCGGCGGGTCCGCTAAAAACCATTACTAACAAACTACTTTTTTTAAAACAATATTTACTTAAATTTAACAATATTTCACGGGCTTGTAGCCTAGTCTGGAAGGGCGTAAGACTCCTAATCTTAAGATCGAGGGTTCAAATCCCTCCAAGTCCGCTTAACTAAAAATCATCCAAAGTAACATTATCCGCTTTATTGAAAAAAATCTCACCATACTTACCCCCACCACCAGGAACAACACCAACACTACCATCTCTAAAAGCCTCAACCGCCAAAGCAACACCAGAATCAATAACTTTAATCTCATCAACACCAGCATTAATTAAAACATTAATTTCATCACCAAAACTATCAATCAGTTTTTGCCAAATACTTTGAACAAACTTAGTAGTAACACCTTTACCATGAACACTGGAAATAATCTCACTAAGAGGCATTAAATGAACATACTCCGCTCTAAAATCAGGATGTTTCGCTTCAGAATAATCAGCAATCTCAGAAATCCTGAAATCAACGCCTTTTTTAACACTACCCCCACACAAACATTTAAACTTATTTTTCCTTGCAGTATCAGGGTTAATTAACTTATGGCATTTGGAGCATGCAGTCATATGATATTTACCTAAATCCGGCACCAAACCATAATTAGCTTTAACCTTCCTGTTTTTAATAGCTTTTCTGACAGAAGTAAATGAAATATCCTCCAATTCAATCTGATTGAATTCTCTTCCCAGACGATGAGGCCAAAAAGAATGAGCATCTGAATTAGATAAAAATACAAAATCCTTTAACTCCTTAACCCGATCTGCCATAAAAGTATCTGCTGACAATCCCAATTCAACAAAATCCGGTTTAGCATCATAACAATCATAAATACTGTTAAACGACTTATACATTCCAGTCCATGGTGTGAAAGCATGAGCAGGACCTATTAAACAGTCATGGTCATGTGCAAGTTCTAAAAGTTCAACTCCACCATAAACGGTTTTAGGTCTGCCGTCACTTGAAATATTATTTGATGGAATTTTACCTGCAATTTCACGTGCAATATCAATATCCGGGATTAAAATCAAATGATGAATCCGGTTTTTACCTTCAACTTCACATGTTAAAAGAAAATCAGTATCTTCACTGGAGTATATTCCATCACCTGTGTAGGTGGTGGAGTTTTCAATAATTTCCAGCCATTTAGGATGTAGTGCATCTCCGGTTCCCAGTAATTTCAATCCTTTTTCTTTTGATTTTGGCGCTATGTTTTTAATCACCATATCTTTTGATGTTGCCATTGAAAAGCAACTGTGAATGTGAAAATCAGCATTAACTAACATATACTATTTTATATATAGTGAGTTTATTTATTAAGTTATCTAAAAAAAAAGTAAAATGATATATTGGATTTAGAAAATCATCCAATATATCTTAAATCATCAGCATTTCCAGCATTAGCTTTATTAAGTAAATCCTGTTCCATTTGCTGAGCTTTAGCAAACATTTCCCTTGTTTCCTCAGCTCTTTCATCTAATTTATCAGTGTTAATTTCAAAATTAAGTAATAATGTTAATTTATTTAATAATGCTTCAGCAGCTTCAGCATCAATGAAATAACCTGGAGTTTCACCCATAAGACAAGACCCATTGATTCCATTACGAACACCTAATCCTAAGAATAAACCAGAAGCACCTACAATACCACCATCATTTGATCTGATTTCAATATCTGCTTCTTTTAATAATTCAATATATTCTTCACAGGTAGCTGCTCCGAATACATTTGGATTTTCAACAGGTTGTGGGGAGGTAACCATTCCTCCTAATGTGTAAATTGAACTAATATTATAGTTCATAACAAATTCAAGGATTTCTTTACAAACAAGGTATTGTCCTTCAGGAGATAATGGTTGTGTATTACCTACAAGTACAATTAAATCATGATTATCTTCACCAACATCTTTCAAGTAATATAATTCATTGAACATGTTTTCAATAATTCCTTCTTCTTTAACAATTACTTGAGGGGGGAAAGTTGGGGAGTGAATTTCTGCGAATTTAGTAGCTCCTAATTCATCAATCATATGATCAGCAGCTAATTTACCAACGTGTCCTAGACCAGGTAATGCTTCTATGAAAATAGGATTGTTTAATTCGATTTCTTCTAAAACTTTAATTTCAGTAGTTTTCATTGTAAATATTACTCCTTATTCATTGATTCCTTTTTTAATATGCGTCTGTATTTACCGTATTTATCTTCAACTGAGAATTTGGGAGGGTAGATAACTTTAAGTTGTCCTCCGCATTTAGGGCATTCTTTTTTTAAAGTGTAAATCCCGCATTCTGGGCATTTATTCATTTTCATATTCATAAAAATCTAGGATTAATCTAACTCTCTTAAAAATGAACCATTACCACCAGATTCTTCAACTACTGCAATACATCTATCAGCAGCTGATTTAAGACATTTTTCTGCTAAAATATAATCTGTGGATTTAACAGTAATCCTATATCTTGGCGCACCAACACACTGGACTTTAATCTCTTCCTCTTCACCATCATTATCTTCAGCAGCCTTAAGTGCGTTAATAATAACATCAACACCATCAGGTACAAATGTTTCAATATCCACATAACCACTAATATGAACTTCAGGTGGAGTGATGTTTCTTTTAGCAACATCAGTAATAGCATCAGCCCAATCCTGAGGAATTCCTTCTTCAGTTAAAGATTCAGCACCTTCATCAGAAGCAGTTTCAAAAGCACCATAAATATCACCGAAGATATCCATAAGCTCATAACCCACTTCATCATAAGCTTCATTTAAACTTTTATCCAATGATTTAGCGGATAATTCAAGGAATTTTTCAGCTTTCTGTTCGATTTTCCAATGTTGGATTTTTTTAGTCCTTTGATCTTCACGAATTCTTTTTAAAGAAGCATCCACATGACCTTTTTTAGGGTTTACTCTGAGAACACGACAAACTATTTTTTGATTTTCCCTTACATGGTCTCTGATATTTTTAACCCAACCAGAAGATACTTCGGAAATGTGAATAAAAGCTTCTTTACCCTGATATTCTTCTAATTTAGCAAAAGCCCCATAATTAAGAACTTTATAAACAGTACCTACTATAAGTTCCCCTTCATCAGGCCATTCTTGACTTTTCCTTACCATATTCTACACCAACATGTTATAGTTAATAAAAAAAAAATATTTTTATACTGAATAATAAATTTTTTTTATTAATATATTATAAAAAAATAGTTTTTTCCAATTAAAATATAAAATAGTTTAAAAAAAAACTAGTATAAATTATAATACTAGTTTAAAACTTTTTCAATGTGTGCGGTGATTTTAGCTTTAGCACCACGAGATTTGACAAGTGTTTTACCACAAATAATACATTTTACATCTGATGCCGCACGATCAAATATTACTTGTTCATTGTCACAATCTAAACATTTTACTTTTAAAAAGTTTCCTCTACCTTTACTAACCATATTAACCACCTTTATTTAGCTACAAATTCAGGTTTACCTGTTCTGAATGATTGTTTAATATGAGATTTACCGCATTCTTTACATTTAAGTCTTAAATCTAATTTTTTAACTGGTTTGTTTCCAGCAGGTAAAGGTCTTGGGTAACCTCTGTAACCAGCAGTTACACGTCTGAATTGTCTTTGTCCCCAGGTTAATTCACTAGCTTTTCTTTTTTTAGCAGTGTGAACTTCATGTACTGTATGTTTTTTACAGTGTGGACAGTATGTTCTTTTTTCTTTTGGTATTTTCATTATTTTCACCGTAAATTATATATTATATTATTATTAAGTTATCTAGTCTGTGAATTTTATCTAAAATTTCCAATTACTATTTATAAATTTTTTTATTAGAGATCCAAACTATCATTGTAACGCATCAAGTCTACAGATAGCAAAAATCCAAATTATAAAAAAGAATCATATAATTTTTTATTATCACAAATAGATACGATTATTATATCTATATATTAACTTATTTAAATGTAATGGAAAAATCTAAATTTTCACAAGTCTGCCTTTACGGTTTTTGAAAAATATTTTCGCATTAACTGAGGGTAAAGTTACAATATCCTGTGGTCTGAAAGGCCCGTAAACTTTCTCATCAACACCCATAATAGCTCCAATATCCTCGAAAACAAGCATTGTAACCAGTTCAGTTTCTTTGGCGATTTTTTTAGATTCCAAATCATAGAATTCTTCTGTGACGTTTGGATTGATTTCAATATCCGTATTTTGTTTAGGTTTAACTGGTTGAGGTTTAACTTCTACTGGTTTTTCAATTTTCACTGGTGGTTTTTCCGGTTCTGAGGTTAATGTGTTGGTTTGAGTTTCTTTAGGTTTGATGATTTGTTTTATTGTTTCTTCGTCTTCTGATAATTTTTCAAGTGAAATGTTGATTCTATGGTTTTTTAAAGTGTCAATTAAGGAATAATAGAATTTTTCTTCTTCAGGTGTTAGATTTAGTGGTGTTGTGTCAACCAAATCGAATTCCGGTTTTCCTGTGAATAAATGAAATGATCTGTGAATGTTAACAACTGCTGCTTCAGTTATTTTCTTTTCACGTCTTTGACAGATTTCAGTTGATACAATTTGTGCTTGTTTAAGTATGGAATGTGCGTTTGAGAACGGATCGTTGATTGCTTGTTCTTTTAATTCTTTAATGTATTCCTGGAGTTGATTGTAGAAAGTTTCTTCTACACGTGCTAATGTTCCATTATTACGTTCTTTTTTCTGAATTTTACGTAATTCCTGATAAAATTGATCCACTTAATCATCTCATTTTAAATATAATTTCATATTAATTTATTAAAAAAAAGAAACATTTTAGATGATTATTATATTTTAATCATCTTGTTCTAATCTAGGAGCAAGTAAGAAACTAAGTTTACCGTCACCGGTAGCCATGTTAAGTGTTAAACTTAATGGCATGTCGGTTCCTAAACTGATTTCTGCTTCCTCTGAAAATTTATCTGCTTTAAGCATTTCACTGATTTTATCTAGTGAAAATAAAGATTTAGCATGTTCTTGAATATTTTCCCCGTGAAGATATTTAATACTTGCATCACCAAATTCACCATCTGCTGAAGCCATAAAGTAGTCTTCATCAACCTGTAATGCGATTTTATCAGAAAATATATCAATATCGTTAATACAGTCTTTTAAGATTGAGAAACGTACTTTGAATGAGGTTGGATGTGTTATTTGAGGAGGGGTCGGGTTATCATATTCAATATCTATTAATCTGATTTTGAATGTTCTTGTTGCATCTCCTTCGAATGTGATAATGAAATTACCTTCATCCACAGACATTAATACTCTGTCTTGAGATTTGGAACGTTTAAGTACTCTCATGAATTCATCAGTATCAATGTTGATTTTTTCTGGAACATCACAAATATATTCATCAAACAAACTGGATTTCAGTTCTAAATGTACGAAAGTTATGTGACTGCGGTCTAAGGCATCTAATCTCATGCCTTCACTGTCAGTTTGAATTTGTACTTCATCAACGATTGATGAAATAGCATCAAAACTGGTTTTTAATATACTAGAATCACTTAATTCTGCTTTAAACATAAATAATCCTCTTACAATATAATATGATAATATCTATTTTTCATATATAATAAATTTTATCTTTTTATATTATTTTTTGATTAGATGCTTTTTTCATTGTTGAAACGTATTCTTTAATATGTTCTGTTGCATTTTCACCGTGTTCTTCGATTATTTTTACAATTGCACTTCCAACAATAACTCCATCAGCGATTTTACCAATGTTTGATGCTTGTTGTGGTGTGTTTATTCCGAAACCGACGGCTAATGGCAGGTCTGTTACTTCTCGAATATCTTCTAGTATTGAGTTTAAATCTGTTTTTATTTCTGAGCGCATTCCTGTAACTCCCAGTGATGAGACGACATATATGAATCCTGATGCGTCTGATGCGATTTTTTGGATTCTTTGTTTTGATGTTGGTGCGATTAGAGATATTACATCAACATCGTTTTTACTGGCTATGTCTTGGATTTCTGCTTTTTCTTCATATGGAAGGTCTGGGGATATTATTCCATCTACTCCGAGTTCATTACATTTTTTGAAGAATTTTTCATATCCGTAGAAGAATACTGGGTTGATGTAGGTTAAAAAGACTAGTGGAGTGTTTGTTTTTTGACGCACTCTTTTTACTATTTCAAATACATCGTCAGTGGTAGTGTTGTGTTTTAATGCTCTTACGTTAGCTTCCTGAATTACTACTCCTTCTGCCATTGGATCTGAGAATGGTATTCCTATTTCTATTAAGTCACATCCTGCTTCATCCATTGCTAGTATGAATTCAACTGTTTTTTCTATGGTTGGGTCGCCTGCTGTTATGAATCCTATGAATGCAGTGTCATTTTTAAATGCTTCTTTTATTTTACTCATTTAAATCTACTCCTCTGTATTCTGCTATTGATCTTACATCTTTATCTCCTCTTCCGGATAAACAAATCATTATTGTTTCATCCGGATTCATTGTTGGTGCTATTTTCATTGCATGTGCTACTGCATGTGCACTTTCTATTGCTGGGATTATTCCTTCCATTTTTGAGAGGTATTCGAATGCTTCTACTGCTTCTTCATCTGTTATTGGTACGTATTCTGCTCTTCCTGTGTCTTTTAGGTATGCGTGTTCTGGGCCGACTCCGGGATAGTCTAGGCCTGCTGAGACTGAGTATACTTGTGCGATTTGTCCGTAGTCTCCTTGGTTGAATATTGATTTCATTCCGTGGAATATTCCTATTTTTCCTTTGGTTAGTGCTGCTGCGTTGTATGGTGTGTCGATTCCTTTTCCTCCGGCTTCACAGCCTATTAGTTTTACGTTTTCATCTTCAATGAAGTTGTAGAATGCCCCCATTGCATTACTTCCTCCACCTACACATGCTATTACTGCATCTGGTAGTTTTCCTTCTTTTTGGAGGAATTGTTCTCGTGCTTCTGCACTTATTACTGCCTGGAAGTCTCTGACTATCATTGGGAATGGGTGTGGTCCCATTGTGGATCCTATTACGTAGTTTGTATCATGCACTCTTCCAATCCAGTCTCTGAATGCATCGTTTACTGCGTCTTTTAATGTTTTTGTCCCGGATTTTACAGGATGTACTTTTGCACCTAAAAGTTCCATTCTGTATACGTTTAGTGCTTGTCTTTTTGTGTCAACTTCTCCCATGTAAACTTCACATTCCATGTTCAGTAGTGCTGCTGCTGTTGCTGTTGCCACTCCATGCTGACCTGCTCCGGTTTCTGCTATGACTCTTGTTTTACCCATTTTACGTGCCAGTAATACTTGTCCTAGTACATTGTTGATTTTATGTGCTCCGGTATGGTTTAAATCTTCTCTTTTTAAATAGATTTTTGCCCCGCCAAGGTCCTTGGTCATTCTTTCTGCGTAATATAGTAATGATGGTCTTCCTGCGTATTCTTTTAAAAGAGTGTTTAGTTCTTCTATAAATTCAGGGTCGTTCATGTAGTGATTGTATTGTTCTTCTAGATATAGTAGTTCGTTCATTAATGTTTCTGATATGTATTGACCACCATATTCTCCGTATCTTCCATTATTCATTTATAATCTCCATTATTTCTTTTATTTTATTTTCATCTTTATAATCATTAGTTTCAAGTGCTGAGCTTAAATCCACTGCATATGGATGGAATTCATTTATTGCTTCTTGTATATTGTTTGCATTTAATCCTCCTGCTAGAAAAAAGTCTTTTTCGATGTTTTTATTTATCAGTTGCCAGTCGAATGTTTTTCCACTGCCTTTTCCACTGTCTAGTAGAAGGTAGTCTGCTTTTGTTTTTTCATATTTTGTTAGGTCTGTTGTTTTTTGCATTTCTATTGCATTTATTATTTTGAGTTTATTATTTGTTTTTTCTTTTAGATTTTTTATATATTCTTCGTTTTCATTACCGTGCAGTTGTGCCATGTCTATTGTTTGGTTGTTGTATAGTTGGAGTATTTCTTCGATTGGTGCGTTTACAAATACTCCTACTGATTTTATGTTGGGGTTTAGTTTTTCTTTTAATTCTTTTGCTTTTTGGTGTGTGATTTTTCTTTTGGATTTGGCGAATACAAATCCTATGTAGTCGGGTTTGTATTTGTTTATTATGTTTATATCTTTGTTTTGTCTTATTCCGCAGATTTTGATTTTAGGCATTTTTAAACTCCAATATCATTGCTTGTTTATCATCACTTTTCATTAAAGATTCGCCTATTAAAACAGCATCAATATCATTTTCTTTTAATTTCCTTACATCTTCCTTTGATTTAATACCACTTTCTGAAATAAATATGACATCTCCACCAACACACCTACGTAAGTTAATACTGTTTTCAACATTTACAGTAAAATCATTGAGATTACGATTATTAACACCAATAATCTCAGCACCCACACTTAAAGCACGTCTAATCTCATCACCATCATGAGCCTCAACAATAGCAGAAAGCCCCAAATCATGAGCTAAATCCAAAAACCTCTTCAACTCAACAATATCAAGAACAGAAACAATCAACAATACCGCAGAAGCACCTAATAATTTAGCCTGCCAAATCATATACTCATCAACAACAAAATCCTTTCTTAAAACAGGAACCTCAACCTCCCCCGCAATTTCAGATAAATAATCATCACACCCCATGAAAAAATAAGGTTCAGTTAAAACAGAAATCGCAGAAGCCCCAAAAGCCTCATAATCCCTTGCAATACCAAGATAATCAAAATCCTCACAGATTAAACCTTTAGAAGGAGATGCTTTTTTAACCTCAGCAATAATTGAAATACCCTCTTCACTTAAAGCCTTTTTAAAAGGAAAATCAAAAGAAATCTCCTCAGACAATACTTTATTTTTCAAATCCTCTAAAGGAAGAATCTTTTTTTCTTCACTAATACGTTCTTTTGTTTTTAAAACAATTTCATCCAACATGACTAATCACCCATTTGTAAATTCAATGAATTTTTCAAGCTGCTTTAAAGCCTTACCTGAATCAATGATTTCACCTGCAAGCTCAACACCTTCCTTTAAAGATTCAACTTTACCTGAAACATATAAACCGGCAGCGGAATTTAATAAAACAACATTCCGCCTAGGTCCTTTTTCACCTTTTAAAATTGATAATGTGATTTCAGCATTTTCACATGCATCACCACCAACCAAGTCTTCTTTATTTGCCCTAGGCATATTAAATAACTCTGGAGACAGTTCATAGGATAATGTTTTACCGTCACGTAATTCGCAAATGAATGTTTTATCACTAACGGATATTTCATCCATTCTATCCATACCATAAACAGACATTGCGGATTTAACACCTAAATTTTTCAAAACCTCCATTAAAGGTTCAACCAATTCTTTTTCATAAACTCCTAATACCTGCATTGTTGCACCGGCAGGATTTGTTAAAGGTCCAAGAATATTAAATATTGTTCGGATTGACAGTTCTTTTCTTACATTTGCAACATATTTCATTGACAGATGATAATTCTGAGCGAATAAAAAACATAAATTAATCTCATCAAGACATTTTAAACTTTTTTCAGGAGGAATATGAATATTAACACCTAACTGTTCCAGCACATCAGCAGCTCCGCATTTACTTGATGCTGAACGATTACCATGTTTTGCAACAGGAACTCCTGCAGCAGATATTATGATTGATGATGTTGTGGATATGTTGAATGTATTTGAACCATCACCTCCGGTTCCAACAATTTCCAATACTTCTTTATCATTTAATAATCTTGTACAATGATCTCTCATTGCTTTTGCTGAAGCTGTGATTTCATCAATTGTCTCACCTTTCATGGACATTGCAGTTAAATAAGCACTCATTTGAACTTCACTTGCTTCACCACCCATGATTTCATCCATTGTCTTATATGCTTCATCATAAGTTAAATCTTGATTCTTATATACTTTTAAAATAGCTTCTTTAATCATAAAATACCTCTTTTGACTTTATCTAAGAAATTTTCAATTATTGTTAATCCATCTGGAGTTAAAATTGACTCCGGATGAAATTGTAAACCATAAACATTATAATCCTTATGTTTCACAGCCATTATCTCTGAATCATCATCTGCTTTTGCAATAATCTCCAAACACTCAGGTAATGTGTTTTCATCTAAACTTAATGAATGATATCTTCCAACATTTATCTGTGAAGGCAGACCTTTGAAAATATAATCATAATCAAGTGATATCATTGATGATTTACCATGCATTAAACGTTTAGCATGATCAACTACCCCTCCAAAACCTGCGCATATTGCCTGATGACCAAGACAAACCCCTAGAATTGGGATTTTATTATGGAATTTTTCTACGATGTCAATGCATATTCCTGCGTTTTCAGGTTTTCCAGGTCCCGGTGATAATATTATTGCTTCGGGGTTTAATTTTTCTATTTCATCTGTGGTGATTTTATCATTTCTTGATATTTTAATATCTGGTGTTACTTCACCTATGAGTTGGTATAAGTTATATGCGAAACTGTCATAATTATCTATTAAAAGAATCATTCTATCCCTCCATCAGCTGTTTTTAAAGCTTCCATCACTGCTTTTGCTTTGTTTAAACATTCATCGAATTCTGTTTCAGGAACACTATCTGCTACTATTCCTGCTCCTGAGCGGATGAATACTTTATTATTTCTTGCAAATGCGATTCTGATTGAAATACATGTGTCAACATTACCGCTTAAATCAACATAACCTATTGCTCCACCATATATTCCTCTTTTATTATTTTCCAGTTCATTTATTATTTCACATGCTCTTATTTTCGGAGCTCCGGATAATGTTCCTGCTGGAAGTACTGAGTCTATTGGGGCGAGTGAGTCGTGGTCTTTTTTTAATGTTCCTGTTACTGTTGAGCCAATGTGCATTACATGTGAGAATTTTTCAACTGATAAGTATTTTTCAACTTTAACTGAACCTATTTCTGATATTCTTCCAATATCATTTCTTCCAAGATCAACCAGCATATTATGTTCTGCTAATTCTTTTTCATCGTTTAATAATTCTTCTTCCAGTTTTAAATCTTCAGTATCTGTTTTTCCACGTGGTCTTGTTCCTGCAAGTGGAAATGTGTATAGTTTATTATCTGTTAGTTTTACCAGGGTTTCAGGTGATGCTCCTGCGATTTCAATATCGTTGCTTGAAAAGTAAAACATATATGGGGAGGGGTTGGTTGTTCTTAAAACTCTGTATGTGTCAAGTAGGCTTCCTTCAATGTCTGCTTCGATTCTGTTTGAAAGTACAACTTGGAATATATCTCCTTCATAAATATAATTTTTTGCTTTTTCAACCATTTCACAGTATTTTTCACGTGAGAATGCTGGTTTGAATTCTGATTTTAATTTTAATTTTTTGATTTTGGCTTTTTCTCCATTTTTTATTAAATCTGCAAGGCATTTTAGGTCTTTGCATGCTTTTTTGTAGTTGTTTTCTATATCATCGGTTTTTATGTTGATTATGAGTATTATTTTTTGTTTGAAATTGTCGAATGCTATGACTTTGTCAAATAGCATTAAATCTATGTCTTTGAATTGATCTTGGTTTTGTGCGTCGAGTTTTAAGCTTGGTTCTGAGTATTTTATATAATCGTATGCGAAGTATCCGACTAATCCTCCTGTGAACGGAGGTAGGTTGTTGATTTTTGGGGATTTGTTTTTTTGTATTATTTCTTTTATTATTTCGTTTGGTTGGTTGGTTTGTATTGTTATTTCATCGTCTGTTAGTTTGTTTTGTTCTGTGTTTCCTTTTATTTTGACTGTGCCGTCTTGGCAGGTGAATTCTAGTAATGGGTTGAATCCTAGGAATGTGTATCTTCCCCATTTTTGTGTGTCTTCTACACTTTCAAGCATGTATGTGTGGTTGCTTACGTTTTTTAGTATTTTTAATACTTCTATTGGTGTTGCAATATCTGAGTATAGTTCGTATGATATTGGTATTCTTTTGTATTCTTTGTTTTTTGCTATTTTTTTTACTTCTTGTATTTTTGGGGAAAACATTTTTTATCACTATTATACTATTTAGTATAATGTACTATTTAAAACCTTGTTGTACTAAAATGTACATTGGTTTTGTTTTTTAAAAAAAATATTACAATTTATCCTGCTCCTGACTGAACTGAATAACAATCTTCTTAACTTCCCTACTACTTAAATAAGGAAGACTCTCACTAATCTCAGCCTCCAAAGACCTATTAATCTCCAACCTCTTTTCAAAATATTCCTCCTCACCACAACTCATCTTATACTCCTTATTTAAATTAGAATACTTAGTAATTAAAGGCTGAAGAACACCACCAATATCCTCATCCAACCGCTCATTAATAACCCTTCTTTTCCTAACCTCAACAAGAAAACCAATAACCGTAATTAAAAACCCAAAAACAGTAACAGTTAAAGCCGGAACAAAAACCTTCTCATTACCAATAAAAACAATTGATAAAACAATACCAACAAATATAAGTAAAACACCAATTTTTCTCAAATCCATACTAGAAATTATATAAACAATAATTAATAAAAATTACCCATATTGAAAAAAAAGGAGAGTAAACTTAATGAGAAATAATGAAGAACGTAGCCCCTTTAAATGTTGTATAGGAATAATTATTGCATTCATAATAGCTGCAACAATTAGAACAATACTCAAATTAATACATTAATACTTTGAAGAAGCCTTACGTACATAAGGTCGAATATCCTCAGTAATTAATTTTAAAGTTAAAGAATAACCAACAACAACATCATCACAATTAATCTCAAGAGAACCCCTCTTCAAAGCATTACAAGCCATCAAATATCGAGCACTAAATTTAATATGATTATAAAATTTTACCGAAATTTTTTGTTCAACAGTGACTGAACACAAATATCCCCTCATTAAAAAATTCTCTAATTTTTTAGATTTTTTATCTTTAAAATTAACTTTCTTTAGTTTATTAAAAAAATTCTCATCATAATCTGGCAAATCATCCATCATCATAAAATCATCAGTCAAAAAAGACAAATACTCAATAATATTTCCACCAAAAATTTCTTTTACAACTTTAACTCTAGAACATTTCATTTTAGAATAATAGAAATAATTAAAATTAATCAACATCAACAAAGATTCAATATCACTAAAATCCACAAAATCATGTAAAAAACTCAAATAAATTGGAAAAATAGGAACTCTCAAATTATCATGCGCCATTAAATAAAAATTACAATACTCTTTAAAAGATTTATTATCTTTAAAATTATTATCTTCAATAACATAATGAGCAATTCTATCAAAATCAACTAAAATTTCACTATTACGCAACCCAACCATTGATCTCCTCAAATCATAAATGCCCCCAACATCACCAAACTCATCAAACCTCTCAAAATCCTTTTCAAAAGACTTATCCAAACCGTCAATCATATACTGAATATCCTCTAATAACATACAATTACCTACTTTTAATATGTAAAAAATTTGAAATTTTATTAACTATCTTTGAAAAACACTGTTTAATCTTATTAGTTCCTTTTTTCATTGTGTGTTTAGCTTTACTAAAGCTCGTTTTAAATTTGCTAACACTCGCATTAAATATATTTCTAGCTTTATTAGAACTATTTCTAACCTTACTAACTACACCCTTAACCTTACTCCTAACCTTACTAACTACACCCTTAACCTTACTCCTAACCTTACTAACTACACCCTTAACCTTACTCCTAACCTTACTAACTACACCCTTAACCTTACTCCTAACCTTACTAACTACACCCTTAACCTTACTCCTAACCTTACTAACTACACCCTTAACCT
>SUTL01000143.1 GCA_015062925.1 Methanobrevibacter thaueri | reverse complement strand
GACAAAAAGACAAATATCGATGAGCTTAAAGATTTAATTTTTGATAATCTTGATTTGGTTAGGGTTTATCTCAAACCGCAGGGAAGAAAAGCGGACATGGAAGATCCGTTGGTTATCAAAAAAGGCTCTACAGTCATTGATGCCTGCAGGAAGTTGCACAGGGAATTTGTGAAAAATTTCCGTCATGCAAAAATCTGGGGAACCTCAGTTAAATTCCCCGGCCAGAAAGTCGGTCCCGACCACGTTCTGGAGGATGAAGACGTTTTGAGAATTATTTTAAAAAAATAATTCCTACTTTTTTTGATTTTTATGAGTGAAGCTATTTTTATAACGGGCACTCCATGTACCGGAAAAACCACTGTCAGTGAAAAATTATCTGAAAAATTGGGCTGCAGACTGATTAAGATTAACGATTTGGCAATTGAAAACGATTTTGTTTTGGGAATTGATGATGAGAAAGGTTATAAGGTCATTGACATTCCTAAACTGAATGAAAAGGTATCTGAGATAATTGGTGTGAGTGATGAGCTTCTTATTTTTGAAGGCCATCTGGCACATTTATGCGAAGGCGGCGATAAGGTAATTGTTTTAAGGGTCAGACCTGAAATTCTGCGCTCAAGACTTGAAGGGCGTGATTATTCCGAATCTAAAATCTATGAAAACCTTGAAGCTGAAGCAATGGGAGTATGTACAGCTGAAGCCTATGATATATATGGTGAAAACATCTCAGAGATTGATGTAAGTGATTTAACAGTTGATGAGATTGTTGATGAGCTTTCAGGTGTAATTTCCGGTGAGAAAACTTATCATGTTGGTGAAGTTGACTTCATGGACTGGCTGATTTCATAAGGTATTATTTCACAGCAATTTTACTTAATCACAACAATTTTATTAAATCGCTTCAATTTTTATAAATGACTACAATTTCTTTTATTTTTTTAATTATTGATTTTAAATGGTCTTATATTTAAAATGTGGATCTGTGATTTTTCACACTTTAAAAATATTTAAATATCTTCGAGTTTAATTATAATCTATATGTTCTTAAATTCAAGTGCACATTCTACATTAATTTTTTAAATGATTTCGCTTATATTAGTATCAAGTGAGATTATGGTTGAAATTAATGTAAAAATCGAAGATGAATTAATTGATGATTTGTCTGAGGTTTGTTGGGAAAATAACTTGAATCTGGAAGAACTGGTATTGAATTATATCCAGCAGGGTCTGGATAATTATAAAGGAGTTGGTAGTATGTCATTGATAAGTTTGGATGGGGATGTGATGGAAAAAGTAAATATTGTGGTTAAATTAACGGATCAGACTCCTGAAGAAGTTGTAAATGAAGCTTTGAGAGATCAATTAAGGACAGTTGAAGATATTCCAGATAATGTAGATTATGAAAAAATTTGGAACGCTCTTGACCATGATAAGCCTGAAGGTGATGATATTTTGGATAATCTTGTTCGTCTTGGAGAACAGGGTTTTGATTAGATTCCTTATTTAACACCACTGGGGGATTTAAATGATTTTTTTAGATAGTTCATATATCAAAGGTTTGATGATTAAAAGAGACCATCATAAGGAGTTTTCTAATAATATTAGGCCTTTTTTGAAAAATGAGACTAAAGTTATCAATATCACCGTATTTGTTGAAGTCTTAAATGCTTTAAAAAAGAATAACTTTCAGGGCAGTATAAATGATATAATCAATCAATTGTTCAATCTTGATATTTTTGATTGGTTGAGTGCTGAAGATTATAAATCTGCTGCTGAAAAATTCAGATATTATAATGGAAGTATTAATTTTGCAGATTGCACTATATTGGTTACTATGGAAAAATATGGTATCACAAAAATTGTCACTACTGATTCTGATTTTGAAAAAATCCGTGGGATACATAGGATAAGTGGTTTTTTTTAATCTGGGGGAGTTGGTTGCATGTCTACAATAACAGTTGATGAATCAATAATGGAGAAAATAAACATTAGGTGTAAACAGATAAACTGTTCTCCTGATGAACTGGTTAATGATATTTTATATAATCATTTGAGGCATGTTGAAGAAATTCCTGAGGATATTGATGCTGAAAGAATCTGGAATTTGCTTGAACATGACAAACCTGAAGGCGATGACATTTTAGATAGAATCACGGACATGTTTGATTGAATATAATTTGGATAAAAAGTTATTTGAAGAGTTAAAAAACAAGCTTCTAAACGAATTAAATGTGATGATTTGATTAAAAATATTGAGAAAATGATTAGAAAAAGAAAACTTGGATGATACTATGTTAAATGTAAGTTTAAATGATGATGTAGCTGAAAAGGTTAAAATAATGTCTAAATTAACTGATAGGACTCCTGAAGAAGTTGTTAATGATACTCTTTGGGAAAATCTCAGAAAAATAGAAGATGTTCCTGATGATATTGATTATGAAAAAATTTGGAACATGTTGGAGCATGATAATCCTGAAGGCGATGATATTTTGGATAATCTTGTTCGTCTGGGAGAACGGGGGTTTGATTAGATTTCTTATCAAAAACTTAAAATAAATTAATTGGAATGATTTAATTGAAATATTTCTTCAAATAAGATAACGGGGTTAAAAACATGCAGTCAGTTCAGATACCCGATGAAATAATGGAAAAAATTAATGCTAGGTGCAGGGAACTTAAATGCAGTCCTGAAAATTGATTCATAGCATTCTTTTTGATTATCTAAATAAAGTAGAAAGTATTCCAACTACTGTTGACTGTGAAAAAATGATGATGATGCTTGAACATGATAATCCTGCAGGCGATGATATTCTGGATAATCTTGTTCGTCTTGGCCAAGAAGGCTGGGATTAGCACCATGTGATTTTCATGATTTTAGATTTTTTTCAATTTTACTAATTTTTAAAAAATTTTCAAATAATCCATAACCTTTATTAATAGCAATAAACATAATTATTCTTAATATTCATATTAACCTAAGGTTATTCTAACTATGGTTTTTGTTTTAATTTGCGCAAATCATTTT
>SUTL01000142.1 GCA_015062925.1 Methanobrevibacter thaueri | reverse complement strand
CCAATATTTTGCTGGAAGGTACTTTCCGACTTTGTTTATATTTTAATAATTTTTATTGCTAATTGTAGATTATTATGTTAAAAGATATATTTAAACCAATCATTTTTTTAAAATTTATTATATATTATATAATAATTATCATATTTTTTTTGACTAACATTAGATAATTTTTACTAATATTGAATAATATTTAAATATAAGAAGATTCAAAATATAAATTATATTGTTAATAATGTTAATAATATAAATTCAAATTTATTTGGAGGAATATATTTTGTCATACGTAGATGAAGTAATTGAAACTATAATAGAACAAAACCCTTCAGAACCAGAATTCCACCAAGCAGTACGCGAAGTATTGGAATCCTTAAGGGTAGTAATAGAAGAAAACGAAGAAGAATTCAGAAAAAACGCTCTCCTTGAAAGATTAGCAAATCCAGAAAGACAATTCAAATTCAGAGTCCCATGGGTAGACGACAATGGTCAAGTACAAGTAAACACAGGATACCGTGTCCAATTCAACTCAGCAATCGGACCATACAAAGGAGGATTAAGATTCCACCCATCAGTAAACCTCGGAATTATTAAATTCTTAGGATTTGAACAAATCTTTAAAAACTCATTAACCGGCCTTCCAATTGGTGGGGGAAAAGGAGGATCAGATTTCGACCCTAAAGGAAAATCCGACAGAGAAGTAATGGCATTCTGTCAAAGTTTCATGACTGAATTATGCAAATACATTGGAGCAGACACAGATGTCCCAGCAGGAGATATAGGAGTAGGTGGCCGAGAAATAGGTTTCTTATTCGGACAATACAAAAGAATCAGAGGATTATATGAAGGAGTATTAACTGGTAAAGGATTAACCTTCGGAGGATCTCTTGCAAGAACAGAAGCAACCGGTTACGGATTATTATACTTCACCAATGCAATGTTAAAAGCAAATAATATTGACATTAAAGACAAAACAATCGCAGTATCTGGTGCAGGTAACGTAGCAATTTACGCAATTGAAAAAGCACAACAATTAGGTGGTAAACCTGTAACCTGTTCTGATTCAACTGGATGGATATACGACCCAGAAGGAATCGACGTAGCATTACTCAAAGAAGTAAAAGAAGTAAAACGTGAAAGATTAACAGCATATGCTGAAGCAAGACCTTCCGCTGAATATCATGAAGGAAAAGGAGTATGGACAATTAAATGTGACATTGCACTTCCATGCGCAACCCAAAATGAATTACAATTAGAAGATGCAAAAACATTAGTTTCCAATGGCGTTTTAGCTGTTGCAGAAGGGGCAAACATGCCAACTACAATTGAAGCAACAGAATACTTACAAGAAAATAATGTATTATTCGCACCAGGTAAAGCTTCTAATGCAGGTGGAGTTGCAACTTCCGCACTTGAAATGTCACAAAACTCACAAAGATTATCCTGGACATTTGAAGAAGTGGACTCAAAACTTCAAAGTATTATGGAAAACATTTTCGCTGATGCTGCAGCTGCTGCTGATGAATATGGTTTAGGTAAAAACTATGTTGCAGGAGCAAACATTGCAGGATTTAAAAAAGTTGTAGATGCAATGAACGCACAAGGCATCGTATAGATGTCCTTGTTTATTTTTCTTTTTTTAAGTTAATTGTTTATTATTTGGTAATTATACAATTTTTATTTATATTTGGAATATTTAAATACTTTTTAGTTTACTATTAGGTATTTGGAGTATTTGCGGATAGTTTTATTTGTTCTTTTTTGTTTCACGATGTGGGGTGGTATCATTTGGTTCATCGTGTTTTTTTAAGGTGATGGTTTAGGGCAGTGTCTATTTGACTGTTATAGTATTGGTGTTTTTGATTTTGCCGTAGCTTGTTTTTATTTTGTATTTTCCTTTTTTGAGGTTTTTGACTTTGATTTTTGCTATTCCTTTCTTGTTGGTTTTTGCCTTATATTTTTTTCCGTTGATTTTGAAGGTTATCTTTTTGTTTTTCTGTTTTTTGAATATAGTTGTGATTTTACACATTTGTGATTTTTCACACTTTTGCACTTCAAAAAATTTCATTATTTTTCAATACATATTTTTTGTTGGAATAGGTTTCAGGTTAGTTGTCTCCAATAGGATATATTAATTTACAATAAATATAAATAATATATTAAATATAATTAATGTATCTAATTAACTTTAATATACTGGAGGATTCGCTATGTCTATGAAAACTATTCGAGTAACTGAAGAAGTTCACACAAAACTAGCTCATTTGGGCTTGAAATCCGAAACTTATAATGATATTATAGCTAGATTAATAGAGGTGTATGAAAGAATGTATTTTGATGATTTAAGCGATGAAGAAGCAGATTACTATAATGAAAGAATTAGGCATTTTGAAAATGGGGACTATAGCGGCACTAGAAAAGTTGATCTAAATGCCCTCAGAAAATAATTCGAAGTACATTATGAACTTTTTGAGGATAAAAAAGCAATAAAATTCATGGATAGTCATTCTGATGATGAAAAATTGATAAGGAGAATACATGGCAAATATTATCAATTAGCTGTTGACCCGTATAAAGAAGCAGAAAGTTCATTTAGAAGTAGAAAATGCCCTAAATGTAAGAAGACAAGGGTGGGCGATTATAGAATCATATATTTCATCAATGATTTAACTAAAGAGGTTGAAATAATTGATATTGGTCCAAGAAGATCAATCTATAAAAAATGGAATTGATTTTTTTAAAGTAGGGTGGTATCACCAAATTCCCGCACAAGGCATCGTATGGATGTCCTTGTTTATTTTTCTTTTTTTTAAAATTTTTTGATCTTTATTTAATTTATAACTTATTTTTTAGCATATTTATTTAAAATTAACTTTGGTTTAGTAGATTAATTTATTTTAGAGTGTTTTTCTAGGGTTATTCTTTAGTGTGTTTTTGTGCAAAATCACACTTCCAAAAATTTCATTATTTTTCAATATATATTCTTTATTAGAATAACTTCAAGTTTTATTCTAATATTAAATACTTATTCTCTTAGTGAATAATTTTT
>SUTL01000141.1 GCA_015062925.1 Methanobrevibacter thaueri | reverse complement strand
GAGCTTATCAATTCACAACATTGGACATTGTTCCAGGTGTAATGGAACACAAGAACGCTAAAATTCAGGTTTTTGACATTCCTGGAATTATCACAGGTGCAAGTAGCGGTAAAGGAAGAGGTAAGGAGATTTTATCCGTTGCAAGAACTGCAGACTTGATACTTGTTGTTCTTGACACTTTCAATCCGCAGCACATCAATGTTATTCTTGATGAATTGAGGGCCATTGGAATTAGGCCGAACGAGCAGCCTCCGGACGTTACTGTCAAAAGGAAAAAACTGGGCGGTGTAAAGGTATCATCAACCTGTCCTTTAACTCACATGGATGAAAAGACAATCAGATCAATCCTCAATGAGTACGGATATATTAATGCGGACGTTCTTTTCAGGGACGATGTGACAATGGACCAGTTTATTGATGTGCTTGACAGAAATAAATCATATGTTCCAATGCTTGTTTTATTAAACAAAGTGGATCTTGTAGATGAGGCATACCTTGAAGAGCTTAAAAAATACATTCCGGAATTTATTCCGATTTCCGCCGACAAGAACACCAATATCGATGAGCTAAAAGATATAATTTTCGATAATCTTGACCTGGTCAGGGTTTATCTTAAACCTCAGGGCAGAAAAGCGGACATGGAAGATCCATTGGTTATCAAGAAGGGCTCTACTGTTATTGATGCATGCAGAAAATTGCACAGGGAATTCGTTAAAAATTTCCGCCATGCAAAAATCTGGGGAACCTCAGTCAAGTTCCCAGGCCAGAAGGTAGGTCCGGACCATGTTCTGGAAGATGAGGATGTTTTAAGGATTATTCTTAAAAAATAATTCTTTCTTTTTTGATTTTTATGAGCGAAGCTATTTTTATAACCGGCACTCCGTGCACAGGAAAAACCACTGTAAGCGAATTATTGTCTTCTGAATTGGGATGTAAACTTATTAAGATTAACGATTTGGCTTTAGAAAACGATTTTGTTTTGGGAGTTGATGATGAGAAAGGATATAAGATTATTGACATTCCTAAACTGAATGAAAAAGTCTCTGAAATCATTGCAGGCAGTGATGAGCTTCTTATTTTTGAAGGCCATCTGGCGCATTTATGTGAAGGTGCCGATAAGGTGATTGTTTTAAGGGTCAGGCCTGAGATTCTGCGCTCCAGACTTGAAGGGCGTGATTATTCTGAAGCTAAAATCCATGAAAACCTTGAAGCTGAAGCAATGGGGGTCTGCACAGCCGAAGCATATGGCCTCTATGGTGAAGAAATCTCTGAAATCGATGTAAGCGACTTGACACTTGATGAGATTGTTGATGAGCTTTCTTGTGTAATTTCAGGCAGCAAGTCTTATCCTGTTGGTGAAGTGGACTTCATGGACTGGCTGATTTCAAATTCATAATTATGTTTTCACAACAATTTTTTGTAATGGGTGCAATTTTACTAAATCGTTACAATTTTTCTTTTTTAGGTCAATTTCTAATTTATATTTATCTATTTTTATAATGCGCATTTATGAAATGGTGTATATTGAAAATATTTATATATTTTTGAGTTAAATATTAACATGATTGTTCTAGCTAGTTCAAGCACTAAAAGTTGCAACATTAAATCTTTTAAGTGCTTTAAATTTCAATCAAGTGATACTATGGTACAAATTACATTGGATATTGATGAAAAGCTACTTAAAGATTTGAAAAAACAAGCTTTATATGATAAATCCAGTTATTTAGATTTATGCGATAAATTCATTAAGCAAGGACTTGATAATATGTCAACAGTAACTATCAGTGATGAAGTGATGGAAAAAGTGAATATAAAATGCAGGCAATCTAATAAAACTCCATTTGAAGTCATTAATGAAGTTTTATTGAATGCCTTGAGTAAAGTAGAAGAAATTCCAGATGATATTGATGGAGACAAAATTTGGAATTTGCTTGAACATGACAAACCCGAAGGTGATGATATTTTAGATAGAATCACCGATATGTTTGATTAAAAAATTAAAACACCACGGAGATATAAAATGATTTTTTTAGATTCTTCATATATTAAGGGATTGATTCTAAAAAATGATGATTATAACCATCTTTCCAAAAAAATCAAACCTTATCTTAAGCATGAAGCAAAAGTAATTAACACGACCGTATTGGTTGAGGTGTTAAATGCAATTAAGGTTAATAACTACAATCGAGATTTAAATGAACTTATTTCATGTTTAATGAATTTGGATATTTTTGATTTTTTAGTCATGGATGACTATAAAAAATCATTAGAATGGTTTAGTTATTTTGGCCGCAATATTAATTTTGCTGATTGCACTATCATTAACACAATGATTAATCATAAAATTAATAGAATTGTTTCTTTTGATTCTGATTTTGATAAAATCAAAGGTTTTGAAAGGATTGGTTAATAATCCTTTCTTTTTTAAGTTTTTAATGAAAACTGTTTTCATTTTAGCACTTTCTGCATATGTAAAACAACTGTCAGTGAGGTATTGTCTTCAAGATGGGTTTAAAAAACAAACTTCTCATGATGGATTGTTTATGATTTAATTGAAAATTAAGTCTGAAAGGGATTAGAAAAGAAAATTTCAATGATAATTTGTTAAATATAAGTTTAAATGATGCTGTTGCAGAAAAATTTAATATGATGTCTAAATTAATGTATGGGACTCCAGAAGAGGTTGTTAATGATACTCTGTGGGAAAACTCAGAAAAATAGGAGGTGTTCCTGATGAAATTGACTATGAAAAAATTTAGAACACGTTGAACCATGACAATCCTGATGGTAAACACCACGTGAGGAATTTTCATGATTTTTTTAGACACATCATATATTAATGGATTAATACTCAATAACGATAACTATGCTAGTCTTTCTAGAAGTATGAGGCCATATATGGGTTTTATTGACTCATTATTTTTTCTTAATTTCACTAATTTTTAGTGGAATTTTCAAATAATCCATAACCTTTATTAATAGCAATAAACATAATTATTCTTAATATTCATATTAACCTAAGGTTATTCTAACTATGGTTTTTGTTTTAATTTGCGCAAATCAT
Source organism: Methanobrevibacter thaueri (assembly GCA_015062925.1). Taxonomy (GTDB): domain Archaea; phylum Methanobacteriota; class Methanobacteria; order Methanobacteriales; family Methanobacteriaceae; genus Methanocatella; species Methanocatella thaueri_C. The sequence goes on along the minus strand of SUTL01000141.1, from coordinate 7 downwards.
TTTAATT
>SUTL01000026.1 GCA_015062925.1 Methanobrevibacter thaueri | reverse complement strand
TTTAACTAATTTATTAACATCTATATTTTCTTCTTTTGCAACAAATTCCATTTCAGGAGTAATATTACCTTTTTGTGCTTCACTTTTCTGAGTCAAAATTTATCCCTCATTTTTAATTTTAACAATTCATAAAATAATATGTTTAAACTCTAATATATATGAATTATATAAATTAACATTTAGAAATATTATAATACATGGTGATTTGAATATGATTCAAGATAAACATATTATAGAAACACTGGGAAAAGTCAGGGTTGTAATTGAAAATGGTGAAATCACCGAAGTCGGAGAATCAGAAGTTAAATACTGTCCAATGTTTCATGCAATGCATAAAGTAGATGAATTAAACGAAGAATTCATACGTAAAAATATAAATTTCAGAATCAAAGACTTCGGAATGTGCACTCCTGAAAGAATCATTGAAATGGATGATGCAGTAACAGTTGGAATATCAGAAATCCTAAAAACCAACATGGAAAAAAATAATATTGATTGTGTTGTAGGAGCATGTGACGGAGCAGGAACATTACTAATGACAAATCCCCGTGTTGTACAGGGAGTAGGTGGAAGAGTATCAGGTCTTATAAGTACAACTCCAATACCTGAAGTTATAGGAAAGTTACAGGAAAAAGACTGTGTTATTCTAAACCCTGAAACTGCAGAATTAAATCAACTGGAAGGTTTGAAATTAGCTATTGATAAAGGATATAAGAATATTGCAATAACAATACTGCCTTCACCAATGGTTCGGCAAATCAGAAATTATCCTGTTGATGATGATGTTAATATTTATATATTTGTAGCTCACACCACAGCTACTAAAGCGGAAGATGTTGAAATGCTTTTTAAAAATGCAGATATTGTAACAGCATGCGCCTCTAAAGCTATTGATGATTATACAGATGAGCATAAACCATACTATTATGGTGTTAAAGTTCCAATTTTCTGTGCAAGCGAGGAGGGTCGCAGATTATTAAATATAAGACTTAAACATATTAATAAACCATTAGCAACAAATGAATATCCTAGAAATAAAGATGACATGCCATATAAATTAATTTAAAGTGGAATAATTATGAGAAAAATATATTTTGATACAGAAACAACAGGTCTTAACTGTAAAGACTGTCAGATTATAGAATTAGCAATGTTAATCTATGAAGATGATGAGAAAATACTTGAATATGATGAATTCATTAATGTAGGTTATAAATTACCTCCAAAAATCATTGAACTCACAGGTATTACAGATGAGATGGTTCAAAACGGAGCGGATGAAAAAGAGGTGGCCTCATTTTTAAAGAAAAATTTAACTTCAGATACATTGATGATTGCTCATAACTGTCAATTTGATTTGTCATTTGTTTATCAGCTACTTTACAGACATTACCCGGATGAAGCTCTTGATATTGTATCAGATATGGATTGGTTAGATACTTTAACAGTTTTAAAAGATAGGAAAAAGTATCCTCATAAGTTAATTGATGGTGTTAATCATTATGATATTAGTGAAGTGAATTTTCACAGAGCAATTGATGATACTAAAGCATTATATGATCTTACATCTGCAATGAAAAATGAACGTGATGATTTAAGAGAATATATTAATATTTTCGGTTATAATCCTAAATATGGTGTTTCAGGTGGAATATTTCCTTTTATAACTTATAAAAAACAGGATTTTAATAATAGAATGGTTTCTTCAAATTCTATTCTACCAAATAAATAATATTCTTTTTTTTTTGGAGGTTGTGGGAAGTTAGTACTTCCCACTAAAAAATATGATTTCAATATGGAGGGAAAAGGAAGAATTTAAAATTATGGCAGAATTTTTTGGTGTATTCTTCCTTTTTACATGTATTGAACTAACTGTTCATCTTGTTTGTTGCCTGGTTTTACTTTATCAATTGCTTCTTTAAAGTATTTATTTTTAATTTCATTTGCTTCTAAATTATCTCTTAATGCTAACATTGCAGCTTCTCTACATATTGCTTCAATGTCTGCTCCAACATAACCTTCAGTGCTTTTAGCTAATTTTTCAAGATTAACATCTTTTGCTAAAGGCATGTTTTCAGTGTGTACTTTAAAGATTGATATTCTGGCTTCTTATCTGGTTCTGCGACTTGAATGTGTCTGTCAAATCTTCCAGGTCTCATTAAGCCTGCATCTAAAATGTCTGGTCTGTTGGTTGCAGCTATTATTGCTACATCTTCAAGTTCTTCTAAACCATCCATTTCGGTTAATAATTGATTAACTACTCTTTTTGTAACTCCACTGTCAGCATCATTTCCGCTACGTGCACTGGCTATTGCATCGATTTCATCGAAAAAGATTACTGTTGGGGATGCTTGTTTTGCTTTTCTAAATACTTCACGCACTCCTTTTTCTGATTCTCCAACCCATTTGGATAATAGTTCTGGTCCTTTTACTGAGATGAAGTTTGCTTCACTTTCACTTGCCACTGCTTTTGCTAGTAATGTTTTTCCTGTTCCTGGGATTCCGTAGAGTAATGTTCCTTTTGGTGGTCTTATTCCTAGGCGTTTGAATGTTTCCGGATGTTTTAATGGCCATTCTACTGCTTCTTTGAGTTCTTGTTTCACGTCTTCTAGTCCTCCTATGTCGTCCCATTTTATGTCTGGGATTTGTACGAGTACTTCTCTTAATGCTGAAGGTTGGATTTCTTTTTGTGCGTTTTTAAAGTCTGATCCTGTTACTACTATTTTTTCCATTACTTCTTTTGGTATTTCTTCGTCGTTTTGAATGTCTGGCAGTATTCTTCTTACTACTCTCATTGCTGCTTCTTTACATAATGATTCCAGGTCTGCTCCTACGAATCCGTGGGTTGTGTTTGCGATTTTTTCGAGGTTTACGTCTTCTGCTAGTGGCATGTTTCTTGTGTGGATTTCAAGTACTTCTTTTCTTTCTTCTGAGTCTGGTACTCCGATTTCTATTTCTCTGTCGAATCTTCCTGGTCTTCTTAATGCTGGGTCTAGTGAGTCTGGTCTGTTTGTTGCTCCGATTACTACTACTTGTCCACGTGATTTGAGTCCGTCCATTAATGTTAGTAATTGTGCTACTGTTCTTCTTTCAACTTCTCCATTGGTTTCTTCTCTTTTTGGTGCTATTGCATCTAGTTCGTCAATGAATATGATTGATGGGGAGTTTTCTTCTGCTTCTTCAAAGTATTCTCTTAGGTTTTCTTCAGATCCGCCTACGTATTTGCTCATTATTTCAGGGCCGTTTATTGCTATGAAATGAGCGTCACTTTCACTAGCTACTGCTTTTGCTAGTAATGTTTTACCTGTTCCTGGTGGTCCGTGCATGAGTACTCCTTTTGGTGGTGCTATTCCTAGTTTTTCGAAGAGTTCTGGTCTTTTTAATGGGATTTCAATCATTTCCCTTACTTTTTTAACTTCTTCTTTTAGTCCTCCGATGTCTTCGTAGCTTACATCTACGAGGTTTCCGACTCCTTCGATTTTGGAAACGTCTATTGGGGTTTCATGTAGTTGTACTTCGGTGTTTGGTCCTACGATTACTATGTCTTTTGGGTTTGTGGATACTACTGCGAATTTTATTTCTGTCATTGCTGGGGTGAAGTCCATTAATTCGTCGAATAGGCTGTTGAATCCCATTGACATGCTTGGTTTTGGTGCTCGTATTTGTGATCCGATTATGTCTCCTTGTACCATTACTTTTCCTGCGAATAGTCCTCTTACATCTCCTTGTACTCTGATGTTGTTTTCGATTGGTGCTAGGACGACTTTTTTTGCTTCGGTTGCTTGTGCTTTTTTGATTTGTACTTCGCCTCCGATTGTTGCTCCGGAGTTTTTACGTACTAGTCCATCTATTCTTATTACTCCGAGGCCGATGTCTGTTTGTGATGGGAGTGCGATTGCGGCTGTTCTTTTTTCACCGATGATTTCTATTAGGTTTCTTTCTTTTATTCCTAGGTTCTCCATGACGTTTGGGTCGAGTCTTGCTATTCCTTGGCCAACGTCTTTTTGTGATATTGCTTCTGCAACTTTTAGTGTGATTTCGTTTGCCATTTTTTTCATCTCCTTTTGGGTTTTTTTTTGTGATGTGTGTAATTGTTATTTGTATGTCAAAATCTTTTTGTTACTTTTTGTAACTTTATTGACAAAGTAAACTGTGTATGTATTAGTATATAAAGCTTTCGGTTTTGATGATTTTTCAAAAATCAATAAAAATTAGTTATATAAGATAAAAATAAATAAAAAATAATATTTTTTTTCAAAAAATATTTAAATAATAATAAATTAAAAAATAATAAAAATTTAACTTCAATATCTGATTTTAAAATTTAATTACTTTATGACACTTTAATTTTTGTTCGTATACTATAAAACAATTATCTGATAACTCCACCAAAACCACTAAACAACCTCTTAACATTATCAATATCTTCCTTATAAAAACCAACAACAGAAAAAGTCAAACTAACAAAACCATCCTCAATCTGAGGACCATCATAAACATCAGTCAAAGAAACATCAAGAATATTATCAACCTTCAAAACACACTCCTTAATAACCTCAGCATCAACACCCTCTCTAAAAACACAACTAATAGACTCAGTTCTTTTATCTAAATTCTCAACCTTCCAATCATAAAGCTCCTCATCACTCAAAACCTCAATATTAGCAACACGCAACTTCTTCATCTGATTATTGGATTTTAAAAACACAATATTGTCCTTCAAATCCTCCAAAATACCAACATGAACCATACCAGAATAAATATGCTTCAAACCAACCTCCATACCAAGAGACTTCTTCAACAAAATATTTTCATGATTCAAAGCATTAATGGCCTTATCACTCCGACCCAATGCATCAGTAATATCACCCATATGCTTAGTAGCATTAATGGCAATTTCAACAAACTTCTCATCGTCTCCATTATTAATAGCATCCCTGAGCTCACTAACTGCCTCAACAAAAGTATTTCTAATCTTATTACCATTATTATTCATAGACTGAATATAATAAGTCAAATAAGGATTCTGAGAAACAATACGGGCAATCATATCAATCATCAAATTATAAATAGGACTTTCATAATCCTCAGTTTCAGATAAATCAACACTCAACTTCTCAATAGTTGAAGCAGTAGAAATAAAAGAAAAATGAGTTAAAACCTGCACAATACTCATCATAAAATCATGTTTACTGGCAGTAGTTTCAATAATCCTCATATTCTTACCAGAAAGATAATCATAAACTCTGGAATACCATTCTCCTTTTTTATCCGCAGTTAACACAATAACCTGATTGTCAAGCTCAGTAGTTCTAGGTCCAAAAACAGGATGTGTTGGAATATACTCCACATTATCAGGTAACACCTCACTCATAGTCCTGGAAGGCTCCTCTTTAACAGAAGTAACATCAATCATAACAGAACCGCTTTTCATAAAACCTGCAACTTCACGAATCACACTGGAAGTATGATGAATAGGAACAGAAATTATTAAAACATCACTAATACTGGCAATATCATTATTAGATTCAACATAATTAACACATAATTCATCAGCTACTCTCATACCTTTTTTATGATCTCGTCCAGTAATATATACATTAAATTCGTCTCTTAAATAGTAAATGAGGGTTTTACCTAAACCATCACTACCTCCAATAATTCCAACATTCATTTTAATCAATTAATTTTATTATCACTTTAACTATAAAAATATTAAAGCAATCATATTTATTACTATCTTTAAATCATAAATTTAACATAATGAAAATCATAAAAGAAATAAAAAAAGAAGGAATAGTAGAAGTCGTTCCTGAAACATTAGATGATTTATGGCACCTTTCACATATAATTGAACCGGGAGACAATGCATCATCAAAAACAACACGTCGTATACAGGATAATACTGGTGATAAACTAAGAAGTGACAGAGGAGTTAAAAAAACATTCTACTTAGGATTAAATATAGAAAACACTTCATTTCATCTTTTCACAGGAAAATTAAGATTAACAGGAACAATCACAAAAGGCCCAGAAGACCTGATACCACTAGGATCACACCACACACTAGAAGTAAAACTAAACACACCATTGAAAATCATAAAAACAAGATGGCCAAGATGGTCAATAAAACGCCTAAACCAGGCAATTGAAGCATCAAAAAAATTATCCGCAATAATAATAGTTATTGAAGACGACACAGCAACAATAGGATTAATGAGACAATTCGGAATAGAATACTATGGTCCAATAAAAGGTCATGTTTCAGGAAAAAGAATAATAGACAAAAACCGACAAAAAAACATAACAGACTTCTATGAAAAAATCATAGACTCAATAACCAAATTCAATGGAATTCAAAACATGGTAATCGCAGGACCAGGTTTTGTTAAAAATGATTTCTACAACTATTTAAAAGACAAACATACAGACCTTGCAAAAATATCAATCATAGAATCCACAGGTGCCGGAGGAAGAAACGGTATTAGTGAAGTACTTAAAAAAGGCACAGTAGAAAAACTCACATCAGAAAATCGTGTAGCGCAAGAAATGGGAGCAGTTAATAATTTATTAACACAAATTGGTAAAAATTCTAATAAAATAGCCTACGGTATTAAAGAAACCAAAAATGCAATTAACCTGGGGGCAGTTTCCCAATTACTAATATTAGATACAATAGTTCCCAAATATAATATGGGAAAATTAATGGACATGGTTGAAAATATGAAAGGGGAAGTAATGGTTATTAGCAGTGAACATGATGGTGGAAAACAACTTGAAAGCCTTGGAGGAGTTGCTGCAATTTTAAGATATCAAATAGCTTAAAATATTTATATTAAAAAATATTAAAATATATAATTGTAAAATTTTAGTTAAAAATTGTGATAAAAATGATGTATGCCTCAATATTATTTGCATTAATTGTTGTTTTTATGGTAACCTCAGTAGGAACAATGATATTATATAAAATAGCTAGTTTTTTAGGTAAAAGAGGATACCTTGGAAACTTATATCCAAATGTTAGAGGTGGAGTTCCACGTGCAATCGGCGTGATTCCATTTATAGTCTTATCTTTTTACATGTTACCAGGATATAATAATCTTATTTTATTCATTGGAATTTTTGCTTTAATAGATGATATTTTAGGAAGAAAAATGTCACCATTCGGCATAGAATGGGGTCAGATATCAAGAGGCATTGGAATAATTCTTGTAATTATTATAGGATTAATTGAAGGTTTAGGAATAGCTTCATTTTTCATTGCAATGATGATACAGCCATTAAATATTTCAGACATGCAACCGGGTTCAACATGTATGGTAACTATTATAATGTGTATTTTAACATTATTGACAATGATGCTTGTTGGATCACCAAATGCCTGTGAACTGCCTGCAACATACACTCCATTATTACTTCTTGTAACATGTGTTGCTTACTCACCACTTGATTTTTCAGGAAAAATCATGCTCGGAGAAGTTGGAAATCATTCATTTGGTGTTACACTTGGAATAGCATTTTATTTAATTGGAGGATTATTAACCTTAATAATATTTGGAATTTTAACCGTAGCTTTAATTGCATTTGTCAGAAGAAATACATTGAGAGTATTTTTCAGAAGAAATTTAAGAATCCTCGACCCAACATTCGGTGATTTTTTCATGGATGTTTTAACCGGCGGAGGATTAGGAGACTTAATTAGAAGCTGGTTTTTAAAAGACAAACAATATGAAACTACAAATCCAATATTAATTTCTTTAGGTTATAGAAGATTATTTTATAATCCATATGCTAAACATCCGAAAAGATATATTCCAAAGAATTATATTCCACGTTTAGGTAAAGGAGAGTGAGTTTCTGTGAAAGTATTATTTATTGTAACTGGAAGAGGATTGGGTGGTGATGCCATGGTTGCTCTTAATACAATGAAAGCTCTTGAAAAAAAAGGAGTTGAATGCGAATTGGCATTAGATGAATCCGCACCAGGAATATTATTTGATAAAAATGGATATTCATGGTATAAAATATCCATTCCTCAGGCCGGGGGCCATTCAGCTACAAAATTATCTGCTATCAAAGGAGCTTTAAAATTAATACCTGCAAGTTTCAAAGCAAGAAGTGCTATTAAAAAATCTAAGGCAGATTTTGTTGTTGGAGTTTTAGGTGGTGGAGCTATTGTGGGTTCACTTGGGGCTAAACTTGCAAGAAAACCTGGATTTTCTTTAATATCTACTCCTTTGGATTCTTCAGTTTGCCCTAAATTTAATTATTCTTATGTTCTACCGGAACTTGATAAATTCAGATGGGAAAAGTTACCAAAGAATATGGAAAAGGCTTTTTATCCTTTAGCTGATAATATTGGTGATGGTGATTCCAGTAAAGCTTTGGAGAAATTAAAGGAATATTCTAATTTTGACGAGAGTAAGAAAACTATTGTTTTTTCTTCAGGTTCATCAATTTTTAAAGGAATGCTTGATGCGATTAATAAGGTTTCCAGTATTACTGATGAGTATAATCTGGTTTTAGTAGGATTGCCTTTGCATGAGGAGTATTCTCAATTAATTGATCGTGAAAAAATTGTTTATGTTGGTTATATTAATTGGATTAATCATTTGTTTAAATTTGCTGATTTAACTGTTTTAACTGATGATGGTGTTTCTCTTGAAGAGGCTTTTACTTGTGGAAAACCAATCATTGCACTTACTCGTGTGAAATGGGGTAGGTATCAGAATATGAAAGAAGTGTTTAGGGGAGCTATGATTGAATCTGAAGTTGAGGATGTTTATGAAAGTATTAATGAGGCTTTTGAAAATTATGATTCTCTTCAGAAGAAGGCTTTGGTTTATGGTAAGCAGTGTATGGAGGCTGCTGATAATTTAGCTGATGATATGCTTGAAAGATTAGGGTGATGGTTTTTTTTTCATGGTTATAATAATTATAACCATAGGTTTTTTATTATTTTGTAGTTGGTATCTGTTGATGGGTGGATTTCTAAAAATTCCTGGTAGTCGTCTAGGTCATAGTTCATTCTCATCAGATAGGATAGGTATGCAATATCACTTGTTGATGATGGGGATATTGAGTTGATTTTGTTTATTTTGTTGTTTTTTTCATCAAATTCTATTTCTGTGTATCCTGTGTCTTGTGTTAGTATTTTCCAGAATGCGTTTGGTCCGCCTATACCTGGTATTCCTATTGTTTTTTTGTTGTTATTGTTGGTGTTTTCATTTTCAACAAAACTCACTTCAGTATTCAAACTTAAGGTTTGAGGAATGCAATTGTAGCTTACTTTATTTGGGTAGTTTGCCATATTTCTTGCAGCTACTATACCTTCCATTCGTGCTACTGGGGTTAACTGATATCCTCCAGTAACATCACCTGCAGCATATATATGGTCAACATTAGTTTTCATCATTTCATCAACTTTAATAGTATTGTCATGATTCAAATCAACAATGCCCTCACCAATCTCACTATTTGCAACCCTGCCAGTTGCAAAGAAATTGACCCCTTCAAATTCTCTATTATCATCAGTTAATAACTTATTTTTAAAAACCTCAATAACATTAATATTTTCAAAAACATTAACGTCCGGAATAATCTTTTCTAAAACATAATCCTTAACAGATGGAGTTAACTCCTTTAAAAAACTGCTTCTTGCAAAAACATTAACTTCACTACCTAAAGTTGAATAAATATTAGCAACTTCACAGGCAATAATCCCTCCTCCAATTATATTCAATTTATCAGGAACACTGTCAAGTTTTAAAATATCCTTATTAGTTAAACCATACTCTTTACCTTTAACATCGGGGATTTTCGGACGGGCACCAGTAGCAATTAACAAATTTTCAAATTCAAAACTTTCACCATTAACAATAACACAATCATTATCAATACTGGCTTCACCATAAACAACAGTATTTCCAACACTTTCATTTTCCATCTGATTAAGTTTCCTAAGCATTTCCTGTGTTTCAACAATTTTATCAACTAATTTATCATAACTAAGAGATAAACTTCCTTCAATAAAACCATAATTATTAAATCGTTTATTGGTATCGATAAATTTACTAACATCTGTTAACGCACAAATAACCATACAACCTTCATTTAAACAGGTTCCGGCAATATGATTTTTTTCAATTAAAAGAACTTCTTTTTCAAGTTTTCCAAGTTCAAGTGAAGCTAATCTTCCTGCTGGACCAGATCCAATTACAATATTCTCCATTATAACACCATTTCAGATAGTTTTATATAATATTATCTTTTAAAATTATTATTATATTAAATTTTGGAGATGGAAATGTTATGTGTATTGCAGCACCTGCTCAAGTAATTGAAATTAATAAAGAGGATAATTTCTTAATCGCTGATTTTGGAGGAGCAAGACAGCAAGCAAAATTAGATCTTTTACCTGATGTTGAAATAGGTGAATATGTTTTAATTCACGCTGGTTTTGCTATTGAAAAATTATCTGAAGAAGCTGCTAAAGAATCTTTAGAAGCTTGGGAAGAACTTTTAGAGGTTCTTGAAGAAGAAGATATTGAAATGGAAAAAGCAAGAAATGAAAGGTTCAATCAGTAGATTGATACTCTTGTTATTCCTTTTATTTTTAAAAATTCATTGATTATTTCACCTTCTATAGGTGTTTCTGTTATTATTGTTAGTATAGGATTTTCTTGAAGTTCTGTGTCTTCAGCATAGGCTTGTCTTATACTTATTCCTTTTTTTGAGATTATATTTGTGGTACTTGCAAGTATTCCTTCGCTTTTTGTTCCTACTTCTATTTCAATAACTCCCAGTTCCAGGTTTTTGGCGATGTTTTTAAGTAGTGTTCCTGCTGGTAGGATGTTATTGAATAGGTTGTATAGTTCTTTATCTTCTTGTATTACTTGGATGGTTGATTTTATTGCTCTTCTGTCTACTTCGGCTGATGTGGCTAGTGCTTTATCACTTATTTTTAAATTTCCACAGTATATTTTTCCGTCGTCTCCAAGGGAGAGTCCTAGTTCGATCATTTTTTCTGCTACTCTTAGTCTTGCCGGATATTTGTCGAATTTTTCACTTACTTTTTCCCACATTTTAATCATCATTCCAACTTTTTGTACATTCAAGTTATGATTTGTTGAATAATGTATTTAAAAATTTCTAAAAAAAGTCGATTAAATTATCAGGTATATGAAAAATATATATAAAAATAGTTTAAAGTAGTAGGCTAGATGGGATTCGAACCCATGACCTCCCGGTTATCAGCCGAGCGCGCTAACCAAGCTGTGCCACTAGCCTATGAAAAATCATATTGACATGTTAACTGTCAACACTAATACTTATATTCATTACTATATATAACTCTTTCGGTTAATGTAATATATCATCATGAAAAATAAGAAGATTGGAATATAACACGAAAAAGTATCGTGCTCTTTTTCGGTTATAATTATAATATTAGTATAAAAAAATTATTTATTAATCATTTCGTTAATAGAATCTGCCATTGCATGTCCTTCAACAGTAATAATGGCTTTTTCAATACCGTCAACTCTTTCAGCATTGATTTTAGTATCAGCAGCTATACGGGTTATACTCATACAACCTGGATTTGTTGGTTTAAGGGTAATTTCTGCTTGATTGCCGTCAACAGTGATATTTTGTACAATTCCCATTTCTACAATACTTATTCCCATATGAGGGTCGTTAATTGGAGTGATAGCGTTTTTAATTTCATTTACTAAATCTTCTGACATTATGTATATTCTCCTATAAAAATTTTTTATATTCTATAATTATTAATAATGGTATTTATATATGTTGTTATTTTTTCACACGATGCTTAATCCTAACACCAATACCATTACCACATTCAACCATCTCACAACCAGTCATCACAGCTCTTCCAACACCAACAACACAATCATCACGAACAACAACCACCTCATCGTTAGGAATGATATCAGGGTCAGCTTTCACAATACCTGGTGCAAAAACAGTATTAGTTTCAAGATCAAAATCAATATTAACAACATGAATTCCAAGATCCTTCAAAACCTCTCCACCAGCCAAATTAAGCCTAAACAAACCATAATCCTTATTCAACAAAGCTAATTGAACACCATTTGAGAGTATTCTTTTATGATACATTCCCTTTGTTTTCACATCATCAGGAATAAACTCATCACCATTCTCACCAAACTGATATTTAGCAATAGATTTAAGTTCATGAACAATTTTATCTCGTCTGTTTAAACGTTGATGATTTTTAAGTTCCATTCTTAAATTATAAAGAGAATCCGGTGAAGTAGGTCTGTCATCAACACAAACATTTATAAAATCATCCATATATGCTTCACAAGACTCCAAATATCCTCCACTAAGATTAGCTACAACATTTTTACCTTCACAATATTCAGCTATTAACTTACCGGTTTGTTCAACTTCATCACTGGACCATGAACCAGTAGTGCTCACATCATATGATTGGATTGGAAAAGTATTTTCAAGTTCTCTTGGACAAATCCCAAAAGGTGAAGTTACAATAAGTTCCTGAAAAGAACGGGTTAATTTTCTAAATTTCTGATGGGATTTTGAATTAGAATAAGGTTTCTTCATACTGCAGGGTAATAAAACAACAGTATCACCTAATGGTTTCATCATTCCCATTCTCTGCCTCCACCTCACGGCTTCAGGACGATACAGAGATTCTTCACTTGAGCATATTACTTTCATATTATTCCTCAAAAGCTTTAATTAGTTCATTATCAAGTTTAATTAATCTTTTAATATTATCATCACTATCTTCAATAGTTCTTTCCCATTTGGCAATTACAAAATCAATATCCACTTCTTTACTTCCACTTACCAGATTATCTGCATGGGCTACGATTTTTTCTTCAAGAGTCATGGGAATATATGATTTTTCAGGAAGTCCAAGTTTAACTGCTTCTTCACAGGTGATTCCAGCACCAATATGTCTTTCAATAATATTTAAAACATCTTCATCATAACCGTATTTACGTGCAATTTCAACTCCTTCAATTGCATGTTGGATGCTGTGTGTTCTGGATCTTCCAATATCATGTAATAAAGCACCTTGACGAATAAGGTCTTCATTAACATTATCAAAATTAGCAGCTATTTTCATAGCTTTTCTATAAACTGCTTTACAATGTTGGATTACATTTTCAGGAGTATTTTCCTTTTCAAGTAATTCAATTTCCATTTTAATCTTGATTATTTGATTTTCTTATTAAATGAGTTTAAATCATTTTCAAGTAAGTTTATTTTTGATTCTAAATTTTTAATTATTTCGGAATTATCTTCAAATTCTAATGCTTCTCCACATACACATAGGAATTCTTCATCAGATGCTTCGTCAAATGTGTATCTGACATGTCTTAGGGGGCATATGAAAAACATATTGTTTTGTTCTTTTTCTAATTCCGCATTAAGTTCATTTAAATCATTATCACATTCTTCTCTGATTTGTTTGATTAATTCTTCTTCTTCAAATTTCCAGGAGTATGTGAACCATTGTGTTTCTGGATCTTTACTTCTTTTATAATTAGCTATTTTTAAATCATAAAGTTTGTATAGCATTTTTCTAACTATGTTTAATTTAATACCTGTTTTTTCAGCTATTTCTTCATCGGTTTCTATTCCATCATTCAATGCTTTTATAATTGGAAGTATTGTTTTTTCAACTGTTGTTTTAATATCTTCAGCAATATCCCTTATATCTTCTTGAGGAAGTCCTAAAGCTATTATGAGATTATCAATTCCATCAGGGGCTTCTCCAACATAGGTTTCTTTAAATCTTTTTTTAAGATTTTCTTCATGCTCTCTTTCAACAATGTGTGATAATAATTTTTTAACTAATGGATCATCTATCATTTAATTTCCCCTAAATTAATAAAAATAATTTAAAATTGATATTAGTTATATCTTTTTTATTATAAAAATATAACTAATTTTAATATTCCTGTAGAATTTCTAATAAATTTTCACAAATATATTTAACTTCTTCATCTGTTAATGTGGAATAGATTGGTAAGCTAAGTTCATTTTCAAATAAATGATATGCATTAGGATAATCTTCTATATTGAATCCTAAATTCTTATATGCAGTTAATAAAGGTAATGGTTTATAATGAACATTAGTGCTTATTCCACGTTCTTCCATTTTAACAATAATTTCATTTCTCTCTTCTAAACTAATATTTTCAAGTCGGGTTAAATATAAATGGCCTGATGATTTAGCATTATCAGTTAAATGCTTAGGAGTGATAACACGACTGTTTTTCAATGATTTTTCATAAATACTGATAATTTCATGTCTTCTTGAAAGCATTGAATCATATCTTTCAAGTTGTCCAAGACCAATTCCTGCCTGAATATCAGTCATATTACATTTATATGCTGGGATTAAAATATCATATTCCCATGATCCTTTTTGAGTTTTTTCCAAAGCATCCTTGGTCTGACCATGGAGGGAATAAATCTGATAATCTTTATATAACTTTTCACTATCAATGCCAGCATGTTTTTTCCAACTGACTGCTCCACCTTCAGCGGTGGTTAAATTTTTAACAGCATGGAATGAAAAACAAGTAAAATCAGCTATTGCGCCTGATTTTTTATTATTCTGAACAGCACCAAAACCATGAGCTGAATCTGCAATAACAATAATTCTTGAAAAAGCCTTTTGCAAATCATTTGACGGAGTGAATAAATCTTTTTTCTCTTCAATAATTTCAAATATTTTATCATAATCACATAAAATACCTGCAATATCAACAGGAATAATAGCTTTGGTTTTTTCAGTGATTGCATCTGCCATTTTATTATAATCCATTTCCTCCCGGTTAATCTGACTGTCAACCATTACAGGTGTTGCTCCAACATGACAAATCACACTGCAGGAAGCGGTGTAAGTATATGCAGGTACAATAACCTCATCTCCTTTTCCAATTCCTAATACTCTTAAAGTCATTTCTAAAGCAGTGGTTGCTGCACTTAAACAAACAGTTTTTTCACAACCACAGTATTCTGTGATTTTTTTCTCAAATTCTTTTGTCTTAGGTCCTGTTGTAATCCAACCGGATTTTAATGCAGATATTACATTTTCAATTTCAGTTTCACTAATATCAGGTGGTGAAAATGGTATATTCATTGTTTTTACTCTCCATTAACTTCATTAGGTTCTCTGTAAGTAGGAACACATTTTTTCATAGTTTCTTTTATAGTTTCTTTACTGGTATTTTCATTATTTATGATTTCTCTAAACATATTTAATTTTTTTTCAATATCATCCATTGTAAAGTTCATTGATTCTGTGATGAATATTTTTTCATGTTTAGTTTCTTGTAAATTTTCTTCATTCATTAATAATTCTTCATAAAGTTTTTCTCCAGGTCTCATTCCGGTAATTTCTATTTCAATATCTTCTCCAACTGTGTATCCGGATAATTCAATCAGGCTTTTTGCCAGGTCATAGATTTTAACAGGTTCACCCATGTCCAGAACAAATATTTCTCCACCTTCAGCATATGTGATTGCTTGTAGAACTAGTGCAACTGCTTCGGGGATTGTCATGAAGAATCTTGTGATTTCTTTATGTGTTACGGTTAATGGTCCTCCTTGTGCTAATTGTTTTTTAAATAATGGTACGACAGATCCGTTACTGCCAAGTACATTTCCGAATCTGACTGCAACATATTCTGTTTGACTGCTTTTGTTTTTTGCCTGTATAATCATTTCACATAATCTTTTTGTTGCTCCCATAATGTTTGTAGGGTTAACTGCTTTGTCGGTTGAAATTAATATGAATCTTTTAACATTATATTCGTCACTGCAGTTTACAAGATTATATGTTCCGAACACATTATTTTTTATTGCTTCTGTTGGATTATTCTCCATTAAAGGCACATGTTTATGTGCGGCTGCATGGAAAACTATTTCTGGTGAGTATTTTTCAAAGATTGCATTTAATCTTTCTTTTTCACGGATATTTGCAACTATTGCTCGTATGTCATTGTTCGGGTGTGATGTTTTTAATTCCAGTTCAATATCATATAAACTGTTCTCATAGTTGTCCAGCAGGATTATTTGTTTTGGATTATGAAGCATTATTTGTCTTGAAAGTTCTGATCCAATTGATCCTCCGGCTCCGGTTACTAGAACTACTTTGGATTTAATTAAACTGGCAATGTTGTGATTGTCAAGTTCCACTGGAGCTCTTCCAAGTAAATCTTCAATTCCAACATCTCTTAAACTATGGAATAGGTTTTCTTCTGTGATGAGTTCTGTTAGGCTTGGCAGGACTTTTACTTTTGCATGTGTTTTGTTGCAGATTTCAAGTATTTCTTTTTTATTTTCATTGTCGATTTTAACTATTGAAAAGAATATTTCATCTATTCCATGTTGTTTACATATTCTTTCAATATCATTTCTGTTTCCTATGATTCTTACTCCTGCAACAGAGTATCCTTTACGTTTTTTATTATCATCAATAATTCCTATGATTTCATATTTGTTTTTAAGTGTTGAGTGTATTGTTTTAATAATATCATTAGCTGAATATCCTCCACCTATAATTAATAGTTTTTTAGGTTTTTTGGAGTCATTTGGGATGTTTTTATTTGCCATATCATATAATAGTACATATCTTATTATTAATCGATAGGATATCATTACAATACCAATTATCAAACCGACAATTAAGTTGAATTTAATTGAGGGGTTTGGCATTTTCAGAATTAGCTCTTCAATTAGTGAAACTATAATTGAGGATATTATTGAAAGTACAATATATAAAAGATAGTCCTGATTGTTTTCATAACGGATAATATTACTGTATCTTTTTGAAAATCTGAATATGATTTGATATATTATAATAGCTATTATTATGCTTATTAGGATTTCATTTTTGGTTATTGTACTTGTTGGTTGCATTAAAAAGGAATCTGTTATAAGTACTGATATGAAATAATATCCGAAAATTATTGAAATACAGTCCATTAAGGGTAATAAATAATTTCTATACTTTGCAATTCCATCAACATTCACAAAACTCAATCCTCATATAAAATTAATTAATATAATATTATATGTCTGTTCACCATTATTTATAATGTTTTTCTAATTATCACTGCTGGGGTGTGTGTAATGGAATCCAGGTCTTCTATTGTAACCGCATCAATTTCAGAACCTAATACGGATTTCACGCTGTGTATTGTTTTCATTTCAGTTGATAATGATTTCTGATAATCTTCAGCAATATTGGCTATTTTAAGGCCTGTTTCAACATCAATTTTTCTACTGCATCCTAATGGTGTTGATCCCATATTCTCTGATAATTGTCCTTTTAAATATCCAAAAAATCCATTATCTGCATCAATTCCATCAATTGCAATGGGCAAGCCTGTGAAATATTTGCCGTTTCTTTTGTAGGTTGCATCAGTATCAATAATCATCACACAAACATCTTTTCCTATTTCTTTTTTTATTTCCTTTGCAACTTTTTCTGGGTTTTCCGGAAGAAGAGATACATAGGTTCCTGGCGCATTACTCAAATCAATACCTGCTTCTGAAGCTGGTTTAAGTGCATGTTTCAATCCATATAATTGCAGAACAACTTCTTTATGGGCTTTTGTTTGTTCAGGTAATTTTCTTAAGTTTTTTATTGTTCTTTTTTTAATTTTTAAAATTGGTCCTAAAACATAACCCCATAAATACTTACTCCAAACAACAGTTAGGAATTTAGCTGTTAGTGAAGGTGTGTATTGTGATTCATCAACTAATCTGTTTTGTGAAACTGAAATTGGAGTTTCAGCAATAACTAGATAATCATCATCTTCCATTATTCTTTTAGCAGGTTCAATTATACAATTTAAATCATCATTTGGTTTAATATAACCTGTTTCAATTGGAATTACAATGTAATCTCCATTGATAACATGTTTAATATTTTTAATTTCATCACTTTTCATAAGAATCTTGTAAAAATAATTTATATAAGCTTTTATAATAATAAACTTATTATATATAATTACTGATTAATAAAAGGGTTGTATTTTAATATGGTTAGGAGATTTATAACATACTTTGAAAAAGAAGGCGATGAATATACTGATGAATTAATAACAGCAGTTTTAGATAAATTATCTATTTCAGATAATATTAATAAAATTTTAATAGCATCTGCTTCAGGTAAATCTGCATTGAAATTACGTGAAATAGTGGATGATGACATTGAAATAATAAATGTTACACATCATATGGGTTTTTCAGGTCAAAATGAAAGTGATATTTCCCCTGAAATGATTGAGAAACTTGAAGATAAAGGTGTTAAAACATACTTTGGAATTCATGCGTTCAGTGGGGCTAACCGTGGAGTTACTAATAAATATGGTGGGTATTCTCCTTTAGATATTGTTGCTGATACTTTAAGAATGTTCTCACATGGTGTTAAAGTGGCTTGTGAAATTTCAGTTATGGCAGCTGATGCAGGTTTGGTTCCTGCTGGTGAGGAAATTATAAGTATTGGTGGTAGAGGTCATGGTGTTGACACAGCAGTTATATTAACTCCGGTCAATTCTAAAAATTTATTTGATTTGCAAATACATGAAATTATTGCAATGCCAAGGGATTAAATATTTTTGCTTTTTAGAAATATTTTTTTCACATTTATATATAAGTAGTTGCATTTAAATATTAGTAAAAATAGAAATATTCAACAATTATTTTAAATAGCAGATTATGTGGGGTTAAGTTGTGAAATTTATAGATGATGCAATAAAAGAATCCGAACAAAGAATGGAAGAGAAAACACCTGAAAAAGAAAAAATCTCTTCAGATATCGATGAAGAGCTCATAGGTATAATGCAAGGTGTTAAAACAAATATTTATGTTGTTGGTGCTGGAGGAGCAGGAAACAATACCATCTCCAGATTAAATGAAATGGGTATTGAAGGCGCTACAACAATTGCAGTTAATACTGATGCTCAAGATTTATTCTACAGTCAATCAAGTAAAAAGATCCTTTTAGGTAGGCAAACTTCAAAAGGATTGGGTGCAGGTGGAGAACCTTCTGTTGGTGAAGAATGTGCAGAAGAAAGTGAAGATGAAATTAGAGAAGAATTAGAAGGCGCAGATATGGTTTTTGTCACTTGTGGTCTTGGTGGAGGAACCGGTACTGGTTCAGCACCAATCATTTCAAAATTAGCTAAAAAATTAGGTGCATTAACTGTTGCTGTTGCTACAATGCCATTTTCTGCTGAAGGTATTAAAAGAAGAGAAAATGCAGAACAAGGATTAGAAAAACTTCAAGATTCTGCTGACACTGTTATTATAATACCAAATGATAAATTATTAGAAGTTGCACCAAACTTACCTTTAAACAAAGCATTCATGGTATCTGATGAAATTTTAGGAAGAGCTGTTAAAGGAATTACTGAATTGATTACTAAAAAAGGTCTTGTAAGTTTAGACTTTGCTGATATTAGAAGTATTATGAGCGGTTCTGGAATGGCTATGATTGGTATGGGAGAATCCGAATCTGGCGACAGAGCATTAGAATCAGTGCATGAAGCATTAAGCAGTCCTTTATTAGATATTGATATTTCAAATGCTACTGGTGCTTTAGTTAACATATCAGGTAGTTCTGATTTAACATTACATGAAGCTGAAAAAATCGTTCAAGTTGTTGCTGATAAATTGGACCCTGAAGCTAACATTATTTGGGGTACTCAAATTGATGAAAGTCTTCAAAATATTGTTAGAACCACTGTTGTTGTTTCTGGAATTAAAAACAATTATAATTCAGAAGATATCTATGATAGTGATGAAGAAGAAGAATTTGATGAATTAGAGTCAAATGGCGATCAATTAGACGATTTCATTGATGGAATTTTCTAATTCTATCATAAATGCAAACATTTATTAATGTTTTATTGTAATAAATATATTTTATTACAATTATTTTATTTATTATAAATATTTTAATTATATTAATTTTAATTTTGGGTTATTTAAATGAATGTGCAAGAAAAGTTTGATAAATTTATTAAAGATGCGAAAAGAGTATTGAAAGTATCAAGAAAACCTGATGCAAAAGAATACAGAGAGTTAGCTAAAATTTCTGCTCTTGGTGTTGTTGTTATTGGTGGTATTGGTTATATCATTGTTTGCTTAGGTTCATTAATTGGTTTATAATTTAAACCAGTTAATTATATTATTTTTTGATCTACTTTTATTTTTTATTGATAAAATATTAATTTTTTGAAAAGTTTTAAATACTAGTTATTTACATAAATATTGATATTATAGAAATCTTATTTTCAGACTATTTTTTTTCTGAATTTATGGCTTTTATAATATTTTTAACTTAATGTATGATTTTATTAACGAAATAAAAATTTTAAAAATAGGTGAATTTTTTATGGAAGAAACTAATAGTTCCATATATGCTCTTAAAACCTCAGCGGGTCAAGAAAGAAATGTTGCAAGACTCTTAGCACGTAAAGCTAGGACTATTGATGGTGTTGGCATTTCATCAATTCTTGTTCCTGAATCTTTAAAGGGTTATATTTTGGTTGAATCATCAACAAAAATAGATTTAAGAAATCCTGATTTAAAAGTACAACATTTAAGAGGTGTTGTTGAAGGTAGTGTTGGTATTACCTTTGATGAAGCAAAAAGATTCTTAAAACCAGAACCTATTATTTCCTCTATTCAAAAAGGAAGTATTGTTGAACTTATTTCTGGTCCATTTAAAGGTGAAAGAGCAAAAGTGGTTCGTATTGATGAATCACGTGAAGAAGTCGTTCTTGAGTTAATAGAAGCAGCAGTACCTATTCCAGTTACTGTTAAAGCTGATCAAATTAGAATAATTCAAAAGGAGGCTGACTGATGGCTAAAGATACAGTCGAAGTTCTTATCGAAGGTGGAACAGCT
This sequence comes from Methanobrevibacter thaueri, assembly GCA_015062925.1. Lineage (GTDB taxonomy): Archaea > Methanobacteriota > Methanobacteria > Methanobacteriales > Methanobacteriaceae > Methanocatella > Methanocatella thaueri_C. The sequence continues at coordinate 2,417 of SUTL01000026.1, read as the reverse complement.
ACTCCAGGACCACCATTAGGACCTGCTTTAGGACCTCTCGGTATTAACATGATGCAAGTAGTAGAAGAAATCAACAAAAAAAGTGCTGACTTTGCAGGAATGAAAGTGCCTGTAATTATCAGTGTTGATAGAGATACTAAAGAATTTGAAATCGATATTGGTACTCCTCCAACTACTGCACTTATCATGGAAGAATTAGGCATCGAAAAAGCTTCTCACGAACCAGGTTTGGATATTGTAAATGATGTCCCTATTGAAACCGCTTTAAAAATTGCTAGAATGAAATTCGATTCATTACTTGCTAACGATTACAAAGCAGGTGTTAAAGAAGTTATGGGAACCTGTGTAAGTATGGGATTATCTGTTGATGGTAAAGACCCAAGAGAAGCACAAAAAGATGTTGATGCTGGAGTATATGATGATATTTTAACAGAATAAATATCAGATTATATTAAAAATATATATTTATAAATTTAAAATTAAGTTAATCAAAATACAGTGTATATGATGTTATAATGAAAATGTTATAATTGATATACTGTTTTTAATTCATGCAATCGTTTATAGAATTTTTTTCTTGTAATGATCTCATGAAACCAAAAAAGAAATATCCAATGAACAATTAATGTTCATGGAGGATTATATAATGACACAAGATGTAGTTAACGCGGTGAAGGAGGCTAAAGAACAATCTAAGCCGAGAAACTTCACTGAGTCCGTAGATATTATTATTAATATCCGTGACTTAGATGTCAAAAAACCAGAAAATAGGTTTAATGAGGAAGTTACTCTTCCTAAAGGCCGTGGCAAAGATGTAAGTATCGGAGTCATAGCTGATGGGGAACTCATTGTTCAAGCTAAAGATGCTGGTCTTGACGTTGTAATCAACAAAGCGGATTTAGAAGAGTTTGGAAAAGATAGAAAATCAGCTAAAAAAATGGCTAATTCTGTTGATTTCCTTATAGCTCAAGCTGATATGATGCCATTGGTAGGTAGATTCTTAGGTCCAGTTCTTGGTCCTCGTGGAAAAATGCCAAAACCAGTGCCTGCAAGTATCAAACTAGCTCCTCTTTTAGAAAGATTACAAACTACTGTCAAAGTTGGTATTAAACAACAAGCTTCAATTCAAGTTGTTGTTGGAAGCCAAGACATGTCAGACGAGGATATAGCTGAAAATGTGGAAACTGTTCTTACAGTCTTAGACCGCAATTTAGAAAAAGGAAGAAGTCAAATTAAGTCCATGTTTATAAAAACAACTATGGGACCAGTAGTGAGGGTGATCTAATGGCTCATGTTGCTGAATGGAAAAAGGAAGAAGTTAAAGAGCTAAAAGAAATTATCGATGAATATGATGTTATCGGTATTGTTGATTTAATGAACATTCCTGCAAAACAGCTTCAAGAAATGAGAAAATCTCTTAATCAAAAAGCTGTTATTAGAATGTCTAAGAAAAATCTCATTGATTTAGCTTTTGAAGATTGCAATGCTAAAAAAACCAATCTTGTTGACTTATCTGAACATATGGATGGTCAAGTTGCAATTATTGCAACTGAAATGAATCCTTTCAGATTATACAAAATATTAGAAGATAGTAAAACCTCTGCTCCTGCAAAACCAGGAAGCATTGCTACTGATGATATTATTGTACCTGAAGGAGATACTGGATTTGAACCAGGTCCATTTTTAGGTGAATTACAACAAGTCGGAATTCCTGCTAAAATCGATAAAGGAAAAATATGCGTTCAAAAGGAAACTGTTGTAGTGGCAGCTGGTGAAGAAGTATCTAAACAAGTTGCAGCAACTTTATCAAGAATGGATATTAATCCTATGGAAGTGGGGATTGATTTAAAAGCAGTATATGAAGAAGGATCTGTTTTCACTTCTGATGTACTAGCAATCGATGAAGAACAAACATTAGCTGATGTACAGAATGCATTTAAGAATGCATTTAATTTATCTGTAAACGCAGCTATTCCTACTGATAAAACTATTTCCACAATTATTACTCTCGCATACACTAGAGCTATTAATGTTGGTGTAGAAGGAGCAATTTTAACTTCTGAAACTTCAGAACCAATCATTGGTTTAGCACAAGCTAAAATGTTAGCTTTAGCATCTCAAGTTGCTGATGCTCCGGGTGCTATTGATGATGAATTAGCTGATAAACTTTCCAATGCTGCTGTAGCAGCAGCTCCAGTAGTTGAAGAAGCAGCTGAAGAAGAAGTTGAGGAAGAAGAGGAAGAAGATGAAGGTAGTGAAGAAGAAGCAGCAGCTGGGTTAGGAGCTCTCTTCGGTTAAAATTAAAATTTATTATTAATATTATAAATCTAACAATTTTAAAATTAAACTAATGGTGATAACATGGAATATATATATGCGGCAATGATTTTGCACAGTGCAGAAAAAGATATTAACGA
>SUTL01000140.1 GCA_015062925.1 Methanobrevibacter thaueri | reverse complement strand
GGGAACTATTGGTTCCAATGGTGGAGATCTTACTTTTAATGCAATTAACGAATCATTAAATGGTAACATAATTGTTGGGGATTATAGTTCATTAAGTTTAGACTTAAAAAATAGTACATATAAAGGTACTATAACAACAAGCAGTAATGCAACAAGTTCAGTAACTATAGAGGCAGGTTCAACATGGACATTAACTGGAGATAGTTATTTGACAAGTTTAACAAATTATGGAACTATAATCTGTGGAAACTACACATTATATGTAAATGGTGTTAAATACGCCATTTAATTAAAACTCTTTTTTATACTTTTTTTTTCATGATTTTTATTAAATATCTTCTTTTATTTGTTTATCTTTATTACTTAAAACTCAAGGACAAATCTCAACACAAATGTCACACTTGGCAAGTTAGTCTTCAGATTCAAGTTTTTCAAAATAACTAAAACAGGCCTTTGGATTAATGGCTATTTAGAGGATTTATCTCATCAGATTTAATATTTCTAAAGACATTTGCAAGATATTTTTCTACATTTAATCTGCTGAAGTTACATCTTGAATTATTATAATTGTTTTTATAGGAATTTACTCTATGCTCTGTTGATTGGGGTAATTATTCTTATCTTATCTAAGTTATTGATTTAATAGGTTGCTGTTTAATAATCATTAATATTGGTGGTTCTTTTTTTAATGCTTTTAATTGATGTTTTTTTTTATCTTTTATATTTTATGCAACATATGTTGCAAAACTTTATATGTTTATACTTTTATAATTAATATTAAAATGCAACATATGTTGCATTTATAGGAGGTATTATATGAATTATTCAGAACTGTCAAATAACATTAAAGAAAATTTAAATCTCGAAATTAGTCCAGTAAGCGTTAAACTATTTAAAAATGAATCTGATGCCAAAAAAACATTAAAAAAATCAGATAAGATAATGCATTGTCAAGCAATAATAACAGCCAGTAAAGGAAACTCATTTTATGGAACGGTTAATGAAATAGGTTGTCCAAATGGTGCTAGTATTTTAGGATTAACTGAAATGCCAAAAAACCTATTGAATGGATTACAATTTAATAAAAATAATGTAACTTCATCACAAGAAAGTGGAAAAACTTTAATGGGCTCCGTTCCAAAAAGCAATGAAAAAATAGAAGCAATAGGATATATGCCTTTGGAAGATACTAAAATCAAACCAGATGTTATTGTAATTATTGCAAAACCAAGACAAATCTTTGATTTAATAAGGGCAAACACTTATCAAGAAGGAAAACGCATGGACAATAGTGTTGGGGGAACACAATCATTATGTGGGGATATTGTAGTAAATTCCATTCAAAGCAATCAACCTCACATATCCTTTGGTTGTATGGGATCACATGTTGCAACAGAACTAGCAGAAGATCAAGTCATACTTGGGATACCAATATCTAAACTTGAGGAAATTACCAATTCATTAAAAATCATAAATCAAAGGTAGTATAAAATATGAAGTATGAATTTGATACTCCACTAATTGAAGGACGAATAATAAAAAGAAATAGTCAGTTTACAGTAGATGTTGAAATAGATGGAACTATTCAAAAAGTACATTGTCCAACAACGGGAAGAATAGGAAATATTGATTTAAAAAACATTGCAGGATTACTTTCAACAAATGATAATCCTAAAAGGAAAACGAAATACACTTTAGAGGCAATATCCGTAAGTAATATTGACAAAAAAGATAAAAAATGGGTGGGAATAAATCAGATAGCATCCAACAGGTATATAGAATTCTTTCTGGAAAATCATCTGTTAAATGACATGCTTCCAGAATATGATACTATTAAAAGAGAAGTAACACTAGGAAAATCAAAGTTAGATTTTTTAGTAGGAAACAATTACTTAGAAGTCAAAACACCCCTTCAAACATTACAAATAGAATACGACACAGAAATTAAAACCAAAAAAACAGCTCAATTTTCATCAACGGATAGATTTATAAAACACATTAATCAGTTAACAGATAGTTTAAAAACAAATCAAAAGGCAATACTACTCAATACATTTCAATATGATAATCCGGGATACCAAATATTAAATCCCAGCACAAATTATACACAAGTAAGCAAAAATGTAAATCAATGTATTGAAAAAGGATTAGAAATATGGCAAATAAATATGAATATAAATCATGAAGGTATCGAATTAATTAAATATTGGAATACAACAAATAATTTCAGGAAGAAAGTATTATGAAAAGCAAAGAAAAAATAGTACAAAGTCTTATTGAATTAATGAGAACAAATGAATTTGAAACAATAACAGTAAAAAACATATCTCAATTGGCACAAATAAACAGATCAACATACTATCGTAACTTTAAATCAAAGGAAGACATAATCGGATACAAATTAGAATCAATAATGAATGAATACTTAGAAGAATTTCAAAACAAGCAAGTCAAAAATAAAGAAACATATATCCAAACAATTCTAGAAACATTCCTGAAATATGATGAATTTTTCAAGATAATACATAAACAAAATCAAAGCTATATAATACAAAAAGTATTAATAAAATTTTTCAGCAACAAACTAGAAAACACCTCAAAAAAAGAAAAATACCAGATATACTATCATATTGGGGGAATATATAACTTCATAATATGCTGGATAGAAAACAATATGGAAGATGAACCTGCAAACCTGGCAAAAATAGGGGCTAAAATAACTTCAAACATTGAACCCTATTTAATATAGGTTTAAAATGCTACATCTTCACAATTTAACTTCATAATATACATTATGAATACATAATATAATTTCTTTACGAAGGTATGAGTAATATAAGAAATGTCAAATTTAACTTTATTGTTTTTGCATCAATAATTTCATATAAAGGAATATATTAATTCATTGAACTTTTTTGATTGTTTTTGTATGAATTATATACAATCTTTTTTTTTGATTTCTTCCTTGTCTTGATGTATACATTTTTTATAGACTTTCTTACTTATCATTATATTTTCATTAATCCTTTTATACTAGTTTTAATATAGATATATATTAATAATATTTTTCACGTTTAATGACAAAGGTATAATTTCAA
>SUTL01000025.1 GCA_015062925.1 Methanobrevibacter thaueri | reverse complement strand
GGGTAGGTTATCCACGTGTTACTGAGCCGTACGCCACGAGTCTAAACTCGTTCGACTTGCATGGCTTAATCGAATCCCAATAGCAGTAGCATCTGCCAGGATCAAACAGAATTGAACACATAACAGAGTACTAAAATTGAAGTACACATAAAAAAATATAGACGAGTATTAATACATTAAAATTTGACATAAAAGTTTCTATAATCAAATTTCACCACATCTACAAAACTTACATCATACCCGAAAAACTCAGGTACTCACAAAGCATATTCATAATATTAAAATTTAATCAATACAATAAACATGATAATTTATATATAGCTACATGCGGAAAAGCAGTCATCATAGTCAGAATTGTTAATACAATATGACTTAAACCAACGCCATAAAACATATAGCACATTTAATAGATAGACAAATTTTATTAACAAATTCAATTAAAAAATATTGCAATAATTAATATATACTTATAATATGATTTTAAACCATGTTAAAAAAAGAAAATAAACTTGAATAGCCCATTAAAATATGATAAAAATTATTATAAAATAAATTTGAAAAAAAAATTTTTAAGATTTAATTTGAACTAATTAAAACAAACATAGTATTAAAAAAAATATTTTTTGTAATATTTATATTTTTATTATAAGAATAAAATGCAAATAACATAGATTATATTTAAAACTTTCTATCTAATTCAAATAATAATTACTTTATATATTGCTTACCTAAAATATGAATGGTGATAAAATATGAAGTTCGGTATAGAATTCGTACCAAATCAACCTTTAGACGAAATTGTAAAATTAGTAAAATTAGCAGAAGATGTCGGTTTTGAATACGCTTGGATCACAGACCACTACAACAATAAAAACGTATACGAAACTTTAGCATTACTTGCAGCAAATACAGAAACTATTAAAATGGGACCTGGAGTAACCAACCCATATGTAAGAAGCCCTGCAATTTCTGCTTCCGCAATCGCAACTATTGACGAAATCTCAGAAGGAAGAGCAACCTTCGGTATTGGTCCTGGTGACAAAGCTACTTTTGATGCTTTAGGAATTGAATGGACTAAACCTGTATCCACTATTAGAGCAGCTATTGCTGATATTAATGCTTTATTAGCTGGAGATAAAACTGAAGGAGGAGCACAATTAGGTGGAGTAAAAGCTGTCCAAGAACACATTCCTGTGTACATGGGAGCACAAGGACCTAAAATGTTAGAAACCGCTGGAGAAATCGCAGACGGTGTTTTAATTAACGCTTCCAACCCTAAAGATTACGAAGCTGCAATGCCTATGATTAAAAAAGGTCTCGATGCAGCTGGAGGAAAAGAATTTGATGTAGGTGCATACACTGCAACTTCAATCGGACCAGACTCAGATGCAGCTAAAAACGCAGCTAAAATCGTAGTTGCATTTATCGCAGCAGGATCCCCACCTCCAGTTATTGAAAGACACGGATTACCTGATGGATTCAACACCAAAATGGGTGAATTCTTAGCTAAAGGTGACTTCGGTGGAGCTATTGGTGCTGTAACTGATGAAGCACTTGACGCATTTTCCGTATGTGGAACTCCTGATGAGTTCATCCCAAAAATTGAAGGCTTAGCTGAAATGGGTGTAACTCAATACGTAGCAGGTTCCCCTGTTGGTAAAAATGTAGAAGAATCCATTAAATTATTAGGAGAAGTAATCGCAAGTTTCTAAACTTGCAATCTTTTCTTTTATTTTTTTTAAAACAATATACACAAATTAATAACAACCTCCATCATTTAAACAATAATTTTTAATTACAAAAAAACACCATATAATATAAATAATGGAAATTGAAAATTTAACAAAAGAAATAAGACAAAGAGCTTTTGAAAGAAAAGAACCAAAAACTCCAGAACAAGTTGGAACAAGCTGGTATAATGATGATTTAACCTACAACGGAGTTGCAAAAACATTATTCATAATATTACCAACACCAGGTTGTGCATGGGCTATTGGAGATAGTGGAGGATGTACAATGTGCAGTTACGTATCAGACTGTACATTAGAACCAATCGACACCGAAACAATTTTAGAAATATTCCACAATCACCTCCAAAGACATCCTATAGACGAAGAAGACAAAATTTCAGTAAAACTATTCGCATCAGGAAGTTTTTTAAACCCCTACGAACTTCCAAAAAAAGCACGAAATGAAATATTAAAAACATTAATGGAACTAGGTAATGTTACTGAAATAATAGTTGAATCAAGACCAGAATATGTACGTGAAGAATATCTTGATGAAATATTCAACATAATCGGAGACACATTATTTGAAATAAGTATTGGACTTGAAACATCAAATGACTACACACGATTAAACAAAATCAACAAAGGATTTACAACTAAAGACTTTGAAAATGCAGTTAAATTAACCCAAAATTTAGCAAAAACTAAAGGGTATAATTTAAAATCAAAAGCATATATTTTTGTAAAACCAATTTTAGTTTCAGAAAAACAAGCAATAACCGAAGCAATTGAAACAGCAACATATTGTAATTCAATTGGAGTGAATAGACTCTCATTTTGCCCTGCAACAATTCATAGTGGAACAGTTATTGAAAGATTCTGGAGAAAAGGAGCTTATCAACCACCATGGATTTGGTCATGTATTGAAATAATAAACACAGTACGTGACAAGTTAGATATTCCGGCCCTATTAGATACTTCAGGTTTTGGTTCAAGACGAGGACCATACAATTGTAAGAAATGTAATAAAGATTTAAAACATATGATAATAGCCAATAATTTAACACAAACAAAAATAGAGTATGATTGTGAATGTAAAAATGAATGGTTAGCTCAGGTTGAAAATTCAGATATGAATTTCTCTACTGTTGAAGTTAAAAACATTCCATTATACTAATATAAAAAAAATAGAAAAAAAGTAGATATAAATTATCTACTTAACTTTTACAGTTGTAGTTATGGTATCTTTAAGATAAGTTACTTTAACAGGATATTTTTTTACCTTTTTTAAGCTTTTTGATAACTTTTTTGGTTAATGTTTTTTGTGCAACACCTTTTGCATTGGTTTTGACTTTATAATTTTTTCCATTAGATTTAAATGTTATCAATTTTCCTTTTTGGAGTTTTCCATTAATTTTAAGGGTTGCTTTTAAGGCAAATTTCTTTGCTGTCTTTTTAACAGTAACTTTTTTGGCTTTAAGTACTTGTTTTATAGTTATAGTGTTTTTAACTGATTTACCATTGTATATTGTAGTCACTTCATAGGTTCCTGGAACATCAGTTATTAGAACTTTAGCTATTCCATTACCATCAGTTATTGTAGTATTTGTTTTTCCATTGATTATGAAATTAACAACGGCACCAGCACCAATAGCATGACCATTATCAGTTACAACGTTTACACTGAAGTAAGATCCATCACTATAATCAACAGCAATGTTTTTATTGTTGATGATTTTACTGTCATCAGCAACAGTGTATACTTTTAGACAAGTAATGTAACCTAAATCATAAGCATCTTTCCAAGTTTTACCGTCAAATGAGACAAATGAAATGTTTTGAATATAATGTACTCTTGTATCTTCTAAAAGAAAGTAAAGGTACTCGATTGAGGTTATTTTAGCTTTGAATACATCTCCTTTTTTAATTGGCATGTATTCATTTAATTTGATAGTGTGATAACCAACATATGGGGATGCTCCTTTTTGAGTTAATTTTAATTCATTATTAATATAAATCTCAACAGTATAATTGACACCACTCTGATTGAAGTATGTTCCAACACCAGCAATTAAATCATCATCTAATGCTTCAAAGACATTCATATAACTTATATTTGCATTATTTGACTTAAAATTAGAAAGCCATGTAATGTCATATTGATAATTCTTATTATATGACACATTATTTTCAAATATAGGAACTGCAGTGTAATCAGTGACTTTACCTGGAGAATAATGTAGGAGTGACTTATCATAATATAAACATAAAGGAACCCTTTATCTCCCCATTCAGAACCATAACTGTTTTTAATAATCCATGCACCGTTACCAGATGCATTCATTAGGAATTTTTCTTTTGGGAAATTATCATCCCATCCGATAATGGATACTTCATGGTTTGCAGTTTCAGGCACATCAACATATTGTGCATAAGTTGCAGGATTATAATATAGAGCTTCATCATCATATGATGATTGTCCAAAGAAGGACACATCCAGAGAACCATATTTCATGATTGCAAGTTTAATTTGTGTGCCGTTAGGAATTTCATTATTAGGTATGAATATCACATCCTGAACATGAATATGATTGGTGGTGATTGGCATTGTAATTATTATTGCAATTATTGCAGTTGTTGCTGCAATTATTATCAGTTGGATTGGTCAACTAAACGGCATTATTGGTAGTATTTTATTAGGTATCTTTATAGTATACTTCCTATTCTTCTACAATAGAGCTATTGGTTTATTATACTCTAATGCATAATTAAACCACATTTTTTCTTTTTTTCTTTTTTAAATGATGTGAATACAAAATTACTATTTTTTTAATTTTACATTTACCTATTTTACCTGAATTCAAGTTGTATCATAAAATGTTTTGGACAACGATTAAATTAATATAATTTAAAATATAATTATTGTATATACTTATAATAAAAGTGGAGGTAAAAATGAAAAGTAAATTTATTAGTTTGCTAGGTATAATTCTAGGATTTATGATTATTATATTACCAATAATGGGAGTTATTGGAGTTCACGACCTAATTGGATTATCAATCTTATTAATATCAATTTATTTACTTGTTGTTGGTGTTGCAATCATAGATTACAATAAAAGTGGAGCGATAATTGATCTTATTTTAGGAATTATACTGCTTATGTTAAGTATCATTTTAATATATAATATTTCAATTATAGGATTTTTAGCAGAAATCACATTATATCTTGCAGGAATAATGTTAATTATTGTTGGAGTTGTATCTTTAATTAATAATCGCCAATCCAGATATGGTTTTTACATTGGAATTGCTGGAGTAGTGCTTGGTTTAATATATATTATCGTTGGAACTTACATTAATGATCCTGTAATCCTCGGTATTTTAATCGGATCATGGTTAGTTATTAGTGGTATTTTAAAATTATTAGATGGATAATTAAATTCATCCATTTTCTCATTTTTTCTTTTTGGTGTTTAATTTGATAGGAATCAGCGCTGATTTTGACCCAGTTCATAAAGGTCATGAAAAATTAATAAAAGAAGCTAGGAAACTAGCTGATAAAGAAGATAAAAAAGTTGTTGTTTATTTAAATAAAGGTTTTAGTGCAAACCATGGACCTTTTTTCGTTGATTTTAATGCACGTCGTGAAATGGCATTAGCTTTAGGTGTGGATGATGTTAAATCATTTGAAGGTCTTCATCATAGATTAGTATTATCTTATAGTGTTCCAATTAGACTTAAACAAATGATTGATGATGGAGTGACAGATTATATGACTTCAGCAAGCATTAGTTTAGATGAAATTAAATCTAAAGCTCAAAAATTCATTGATGAAGGAAATTTCGTGGGAATGCCAAAACATTATACTAATCGGAATGAAATACGATGGTATGCTATAAATGAATTTTTAGGATCAAAACTAAATTATCATATTGTTAAGGAATTTGATAAATCCAAATACTCTGGCAGATTAATTCGACAATCAATTATTGATAATGAAATGACAATAACTGAGGAAGTTAAAAAATTACTCCCAGAAACAAGTGTTGAAATTTTACAAAAAGAAATAGATGAAAAACGAACACCTGGCCAGAGAAACTGGCCTGAAATTTATAAAAGAATGAACACTTATTCCAGAGGCAATCTTGAAAAAATAGCTTATTTAAATGGTAATACTATAAATGAAATTATTAAACGACGGGTTTACAGAGACCCTGAATCTATTTGGGCTGTTTTTAGAAGATCAAATTATGGGCCTGTAATGACCCGTTTAGCTGTGAGTGCTATTGAAATGGAAGTGAGTAAGAAAGAAGTAATGGATTTGATGAAACATTATGAAAGTGAAGGTGTTATACCTGATAATCAGAAAGTTCAAAGAGTGATTGACAGGGCATGGTATGTTGCCAGCAGTTCTTTAGATAGTCGGGAAGCTAATGATAAATTTAGAAGTGAAAATATTAATGTTAATGCTCCTTTAACTCTTGAAGCAGGACTTAATTTAACTAAATTTGAAACAAAAATCACCAGAGAAGGTATTAACACTGATTTATATGTTGATAAAAATGGTAAAGTTTCTGTTCAGTTTAAAAGTGAGGGTAAAAAGATTAAAACTAATTTAAGACTTCCTGCGGTTGAAGTTACTTATTTAAGATATATTATGGATTCTCATTTTATTCCAGTTAGTGGATGTATAAAAAAAGCTAAAAAAGGTTTTAAAGTTAAGGTGGTTATTGGTTAAGTTTTTTCAAAGCCGCTTTAACCATTATTAAATCATTATCAAAATAATCAATTATTTCCTCTAATTCTTCTGATTTTCTTTTTGAATTATTTAATGTGTTTATTATTCTTGATTGAGATTTTTCTTTAAAATCTTCTCCTTCAGTTAATGTTAAAGTAGTATAAAATTCATCTTTAAGATCATATTGGGATGCAATTTCATTTGCTTCTATTAATAGTGCGGATAATGTTTTTGTATATGTGCTTCTCAGTAGTTTTAAAATACTTGCATCTCCGATTCTATCACTTATTATTTTAGTTGTAATATAGTTATTTAAGAATTGCAGTTTATCTGCATCGGGTCCTGATAAGTATAGTGTGGGGTTTTTTGAATCGATTTTTCCTATGATTGCTCCGTCAACATAATTTGTAATGTTTTTACTGATTTTTAATGTTGTTTTTGGTGAAATATTATTTAAATCAAGGTATATTGCTTTTGTGTTTGTTGCATTTTCAGATACTTCAAGTGCTGTTTTTGGTGATGTGGCTGAGATTATTATATCTGCTTTTTGTATTGCTTTTTTTATGGTTGTTTCAGTTTTGATTTTGGATTTTTTTATTTGTTCAATTGTTTTTTGTGATCTGTTTTCTGTTGAAGTTATAAATTCAATATCATCTGCTTGAATTAAATCAACGAGGTTTTGTGATACTTTTCCAAATCCGATTAGTGCAATAATCATTTTTAATCACTATTTTTTTAATAAAAGCATGTCATGTAATTTAACACCAATGTCTTTTGATATTGTGTTGCATTTTGCACATAATAAGAAGTAAATGTCTTTATTTGTTAGATTTATTTCTGTTAATCCTTCATAATTGCCCATTCCTTTTGAAATTATGAATTTATGATTGTTGAATATTTCTCGGAATTCTTCTGATATTTCACTATCTACATATCCTACTGTTGCACATCCTATTTCCACTAGAGTTCCATATTCATCAAGACCTGCATCTAATGCTTCACTCATGCAGGCATCGTTTAGAACTGGTTGTGATTTAACTGCGATTGTAATGTCGAGGTTGTATTCTTTGATTTTTGCAAGTAATAGTTTGTCGAATACTATTTCACCAGTGTTATCTACTAAATACAGTACTTTATCCTGTGTTTTTAGGGAGTTTTCAAATTCTTCAATGTGTTTTATTGTTAAATCTTTTTTTAATGATTCTTTTATGATGCTTTCTATATCATCGTCTAGTGTGAATGCACCGAAGTCTAATATATTTCCTATTATTGCGATTTTCACATAGTTTTCAAGACTATTGTCTTTTTTTAGTATTTTTTTAACTTCTGGTAGGTATTTTAGTGCTATTTCGTTTCCTTGGATTTTTTCTTTGTAGTATGGGTCTTTGCAGCCGGTTTTTTCTCGGATTAGTTTATGCATTGCTGATCCTGTACTGTTTGAATTTGTGTTTTCTTTGAAGTTGTTGCTGAGGAATTTGAATATTTCTTCCATTATTTCCATTTTGAGTTTTTCATCATTTGTTGATAAGTCCATGGCTTCTCTGGCTTGTCTTAAAAAACATGGTCCGCATTCATAACTTATTTTCATTTTTATCCCTCATTTATATTTTTAGACTCCTAATTCTTTTAGGAATGTGCATGCTTTACATAGTTCATTTGATGAAGGTTCTCCACATCGTTTACATCTGTTTTTTGAGTATTCTTGTTTGAATTCTTTGTTGAATGCTGGTTTTATTTTATCATATCCTCTTAGTGTTGAGTATTTTATTGTTGGGTGGTTTTCGTTTAATTGATTTATGATTTCGGATATTTCGCCTCTGAATGATTGTGTTGCATATGGGCAACTGTTGAAGTGTACTTCTAGGTCTTTTGCAACTACATATAATCCAATTTCACGTTCAGGTATTTCTCTTAATGGTTTGATTTTTATTGTGAATTCTTCGGCTTGTGATTCTGTTTTTGCTCCGAGTTTTCCTAGATTGTTTATATTTCCTTCAAGGTAGTTCATTATTATAGCTTGCACTTCATCGTCAAGGTTATGTCCTGTTGCTATTTTTGTTGCATTCATTTCTCGTGCAGCTTTATTTATTATTGTTCTTCTGAAAACTCCACAGTATGAGCATGATCCTTTGTGATTTGGTTTTTTCATTATTTCATCTAATGAAATGCCGTGTTCATCTTTTAAACTTATTACTTTATGTGGTATTCCCAGTCTTTGAGCATGTCTTTTTGCTATGTCTATTCCTTCTTGACGGTAGTTGGCTATGCCTTCATCAACTGTTACTGCACATAAGTCTATTATGTTTCTTTCTCTGAAGGTGTTTAGGATTTCTAATGTTGTTACACTGTCTTTTCCTCCTGAGAGTGCTACTAGTACTTTATCTCCTTTGTTTAATAGTTTTTCTTTTTTAATTGTTTTGATGACTTTTTTTTCTATTGAGTTTATGAAACAATCTTTGCATAGTATTTGTCCGGATTGTTCTTGTTTATATATTATTTGTGGGTTTCCACATTTACTGCATTCCATTTTAATTACCTACATTTGTTCTACGAATTGTGCTAATTGGTTTAGTGTGTTAACTTCAAATACATGTGCTCCTGCGTCTTCGTATAGTGAAACACAACTATCTACTATATCCCATTTATTTCTGTCTTCGGGATTTAGTATTATTACTTTTTTGGAATCTCTCACCATTTCTTCTACTAGTTCTACACTTGCCGGTATTCCGTTTACTTTGGGTCCTGCCCAGTCTCTGCAATCTGATAATATGATTACATAGGATTTATTGTTGATTTTTGCTTTTTCCTGGAATTGTTTGAATGCTGAGTACATGTCTGATGTTCCGTGAACCATCATGTTTTTTACTCTTTGATCTTTTACTTTTACAAATGCATCTATCAGGTATTCTTCTTTTAGTGCTTTTGTTGTTTCAATTACTTTATTATCAAATTCGAATGTTCTTGATCTTTTGAATGCTGTTTGTGCAGAGAACATTAGCATGAAAAACCAGCTGCTTATCCATTCACATGATCCACTTATATCATTTAAGAATAAGTGTTCGTTTTTATGTGGTCGGGGTTTTGCTTTTATTAGTTCAATTGGCACTCCACCATATTTAAGGTTTGCCCGTATTGTTTTTCTCATATCTATTTTATTTGTGTTACTTTTACTTTTTCTTCTTGAACGTTTATTAGCTATTCTTTTACCTAATCTTTGACATATTTCAAGCATTCTTGGGTCGAAGCGGTTTAATTTTGTCAGGTCTTTGTTCATTAATTCCCCATCTCTTTCGAGTTTTTTTGCTTCTTCAAGTAAAGGTTGGCCTGATAACATTTTCAGTTTTTCGTTGCTTATTTTTTCTTTTTGTATTTTTTTACCTATTGTGTTTTGTTTTTTAATAACATATTTATTGGATTTTGGACCTGTTCCCCGATATGCTTTACCTCGATTCGGATTTTCTGCTTCTTCTTTATCTTTTTTTGGAGCTGCAAATACTTCATCGAAAATTTTTAAGAATTTAGGTATATCATATCTGTCTTTAACATAAATGGACATGAGCGCGGTTTTTAATAAATCCCTATTTTCATCTCCGAAGTTTAAATATATTTCCATTGCTGATTGTGTGCTTCTAACACTTACTGGAAGACCTTCTTTTCTTAAATCCGCTGAAAGATTAGCAATTTTTGAAATCATCTTATCTTTTATCAAATATGTCTTTTGTTACTCTTTTTTTATCACTTTCTGTTTTAATAGCTACACCCATACTATCTTCTAATGATTGGTCAATATTATTTGTTCCAAGGTTTGTAACTGATTTAACCCAATCCACAGTTCCTCTTACTGATGGTTTTTTCATCAAATTTAGATTACGTATCTGATGAACTAATTTAACAACATAGGATACTGTTTCATCATTTGCTTCTGGTAGTTTTGATTTTACTATTTCTATTTCCCTTTCTATACTTGGGTATGGTATGTATAAGAATAAACATCTGTCTTTTGTTTCATCTAAAAGTGATCTTTGTGAATTAGAAGTTAAAATAACTATTAAATCGTTTTGTAATTGGAATGTTCCAAGATCATTTATTGTAATTTCCTGTTCTCCTAGTGCTTGGAGCAGGAAACTTTCAACTTCTTCATCAGCTTTATCAATTTCATCTATTAACAATACTGAGTCTTTATTGTTTAGAAATGCATTGAGTAATGGTCTTCTTATGAAGAATTCATCATCAAATATTTCATCCACATTATTTGTATTGTTTTTTGCTGCTTCAAGGTGTAGGAGTTGTTTTTGATAATTCCATTCTCCGATTATTTGTTCAAATGTTATTCCTTCATAACATTGTATTCTGAAAAAATCTCTATTGAATGTTTTTGCTATTACTTTTGCAAGTTCTGTTTTTCCAACCCCCGGAGGTCCTTCTATAAGCATTGGTTTTGCCAGTAAAAATGATAGGTAAAGTGTGGTTGAAATTTCTGTATTTGACACGTAATTTTCATTTAAAAGCATTTTGTCTATGTCTTTAATATTAATGTTTTCAAGTTGCAACTTTTATACCTTCCTTGAATTTTCCATATTTTATTATTAGGTTTTATTAAAAGATAAATATATTTATAGTATTATTGTAATTATATTATTATTGTGAAAATAGTTATGGGAGGTTAAGAAATTGAAGAGTGATAATGCAATTATTATTATTTTAATTGTGCTTATTATTATTCTCACTGGTGTTTATTTAGTTGTGAGTGGTCAAATATTTTCTTTTAATTCACATGATGATTTAAATGATAGTAATAGTAATTTGACTAAGTTAAATAATACTAGTTTGCCAACTTCAACTTCATCAGATGCTAATTATAATTCTGGAAGTAGTTCTTCAAGTTCAAGTTCTGATAGTGGTTCTTCAAGTGATTCCAGTTCAGATTCTGATGAGGGTTCTGATGGTAGTTATGATAGTTCAACTCCTCAAGCTGGACAGTCTGAGGGAACTTATGATCCAACTGATTTTGATTAGGTAGGATTGGAGAATTTGATTATTTTTTAAATTCATCAGGGTTTTTGAATAATTCAAAATCCTGAACATATTCTTTTCCAGTTATCATTGCGATTTCTGCTTTTTGAAGTTCAGATCCAAGATATGCTGCATGTTCCATTCTTGTTACTAATTCTTTTTTAATTATTTCTTCGTAGATTTCTTTTGCTGAATGCCCTACTATTACTAGGTCTGGTTTATTTTTTCTATAATGTGTTGCTGTTATTTGGCTTTCATTAACTGTTGTTGCATAGTCAACATTTATTTTGAAGCTTCCTGCTTTATCTCTTATGAATTTCATTGGTTTTTCCTGTTGTGTTTGTTCGATGCCATCTATTTCATTTTGTATTATGTCGTTTCGTTTGTGTTTATCTTTGAATGCTACGAGATTTATTCCCAGGTCTTTTGGTATTGATTTTCTGTGTTTTGCAAGGAACATCATTTTTGATGCTGTTGCCAGTTCATATACACTTCCTCTTGTTTTTCCACTTTCTTCTGGTGTGAATAGAATACTTACTCCCAATTCCATTCCTATTCCTGCTAGTAGAACATTAACTCCTCCGGAATCAGCATCCATTAGTTCTGTTACATTTCCCACTCCGAAAAACATTGGTGCAGGGTTTGTTTTATGGAATTCGTGGCAGGCGATTATTGATTCTACTATACTGGCACTGTTTACAGGGTCAAGTATTAGGTCTGCTACGTATCTTATTCCTTTTGTATCTTCTATTAATTGGTGCATGGATTTGACTCTTTCCATTGGTGATTTTGGGGATTTTCCTTGTGAGAAATTTGTTGGCAGTAGTACTGCTGGAATATCTTTTTCTTTGAGAATTTCCTGTATTTCACTGTTGTTTCCTAAATCAAGACTTAGTACAAAGTCTATTCCGTTTTCTGCTGCGATTTTGATTTCTTTTGGGTTTAATGTGTCTATACTTAATGGTCTGTCACCGACTATTGGTCTTAGTGTTTGTATTAGTTCGGGGATTTTATGTGAGAAGTCTTCTCCTGCGGCCATTCCTATATCTATCATGTCAGCTCCTGAATCTACAAAGTATTGGCATTTGTTTATCAGTGCTTCTTTTGTGAGAAATGGTGCGTTTGCGATTTCTGAGAGTACTCTCATTGGGAAGTCTTCACCTACTGGGAGGTTTCTGATTAGTATATTGTTTGGTTTTTCAAGTAGTTTTTTAGTGTTTTCT
The DNA here is from genome assembly GCA_015062925.1 of Methanobrevibacter thaueri. GTDB lineage: Archaea > Methanobacteriota > Methanobacteria > Methanobacteriales > Methanobacteriaceae > Methanocatella > Methanocatella thaueri_C. The sequence goes on along the minus strand of SUTL01000025.1, from coordinate 10,988 downwards.
TTGTTATTTTCAAAGTCTTTGATGAATTTGAAGGCTTCTTTTCTTTTTTCTTCTTCGATTAGTTTGTCTGCAGGTTTTTCTTCTGATAGATTTATGTTTCCTATTAGGTTTAATACCATTGCTAGGTCTGCTCCATCTGTTGAGCCTTTGAATGTTGGGATTCCCAGTTCTTTTGTTATTTCTTTTGTTCCTTTTTTTATTAGTCCTGGGACTAGGATCATGTCGATTTCGTTTAGTTGGTTGGAGAAGTGTGTTTTTATTTCTTTTATTATTTGTCTGGGGGTTAGGAATGCTGCGACTTGTGTGTTGTGTGCGATGTGTATTATTATGTCTTGTTTTGTTGTGGATACTACTTCTTTTATTAGTGGGTATGCTAATTCTCCTGTGATTATTAATACTTTCATTTTTCCCAACCGTATTTTTTATTTGTTTGTTATTAAGATATTATTTATTGTTTGGTTACATTTAAAAATTACTGTTTTTTTCTTGATTGATGTTTTGTATTGTTGAGGTTGTTTTTTTGTAAGTGATGTTTTTTTGTGTCATACATAAAATTTATATATTTTGTAATTTATAATGATTATACATGATAAATGATATGGAGGATAAGTAATGATTGAAATTCGTTTTCATGGTAGAGGCGGACAAGGTGCTGTAACAGCAGCAGAAATATTAGCTAAAGCAGCATTCAAAGATGGCAAATCAGTTCAAGCATTCCCATTCTTTGGAGTTGAACGAAGAGGAGCTCCAGTAATGGCATTCACAAGAATTGATGACGACCCAATCAAAATGAGATACCAAGTCTATAACCCAGACTACGTACTAGTATTAGATGATGGATTATTAAATGTAGTAGACGTATTTTCAGGAATAAAAGACAATACAGAAGTTATAATCAACACAGAAGACTTCAAAGGTAGCGGAGAACACAAAGTACATGACATAGATGCAACAGGCATTGCACTAGATATGTTAGGACGAAATATTGTAAACACAATCATTCTAGGATACTTCGCTAAAAAAACAGGTGTTATAACAATCGACTCACTTCTCGAAGTAATAAAAGAAACCTTCCCAGGAAAAGTCGGTGAATTAAACGTCGAAGCTACAAGAAAAGCATATGAAATAGGATGAGGGAGATTAAAATGGTAAGTATAGGATGTGTAATTAAAACACCAGGAAATACAAAAAATAATAAAACCGGAAGCTGGAGAACATTCAAACCAATTTTAGACAAAGAAAAATGCATTGATTGTGATAATTGCATATTATTCTGCCCAGATTCCTGTGTAAATAAAGAACATGATATTGATTACGATTACTGTAAAGGATGCGGAATTTGTAAAAACGAATGTCCTTCCGATGCAATAGAAATGGTAAAAGAATAAAAAGAGAGTGATTAGATGGTAAAAGAAGTAATGACATCAAACAAAGCAGTTGCAGAAGCTGTAAGATTAGCTAAACCACAAGTTATTCCTGTTTATCCAATTACCCCACAAACTACAATTTCAGAATACTTAGCACAATATGTTGCTGATGAAAAAATAGCTGCAAAATATGTAAAAGTAGAATCAGAACACAGTGCAATAAGTGCTGCTGTTGGAGCAAGTGGTGCTGGAGTAAGAGTATTTACAGCAACATCTTCACAAGGATTAATGTTAATGCACGAAATATTATTTGCTGCAGCAGGAATGAGAACACCATTCGTATTAGCAGATGCAAACAGAGCAATATCTGCACCATTAAACATATGGAACGACCAACAAGATTCCATCGCACAAAGAGATGCAGGATGGTTACAAATCTATGTTGAAAATGCACAAGAAGCATTAGATACCACATTAATGGCATATAAAATTTCAGAAAACCCTAATGTACTACTACCATCAATGGTATGTTTAGACGGATTTATTTTAACCCACACCGTAGAACCAGTTGAAATACCTGACCAAGAAAGTGTAGATAAATTCTTACCTCCATATGTTCCTAAACATGCATATATTGATCCAAAAGACCCAATGTCCATAGGGAACTTTGCAGACCCAGAATATTATATGGAAGCAAGACACGATATGGAAGTTGCAATGACAAACTCAATTGAAGTAATAAAACAAACCTGTGATGAATTTGCAGAAATATTCGGCAGAAAATATGGTCTTGTTGAACCATACAAAACAGATGATGCTGAAATTATATTCGTTGCAATGGGATCAATTTGCAGTAGTATAAGAGTTATAATTGATGAATTAAGACAAAAAGGCGAAAAAGTCGGTTTACTTAAAATCAGAGCATACAGACCATTCCCAGTAGATGCGATAAATGAAGCTTTAAAAGACTGTAAAAAAGTAGCAGTTGTTGATAAAAACTTCACATTCGGAATTGGTGGAGCATTATATGCTGATTTAAAAGTTAAAATCAACAAAGAAATTTATGGATTCATTACAGGATTAGGTGGAAGAGACATCACCCCAGAATCAATTCATGAAATCTATGAAAAAACAAAAAACGGACCTGAAAATGAAGTCACATGGATCGGACTTAAGGAGGAATAAAAAATGGTGGACATTCCTGATAAAAATTTATTAGCACCAGGACACAGAGGATGTGCTGGTTGTGGAGCATCCATTGCAGTTAAATTAGCTTTAAATGCATTAGGTGAAAATACAGTAGCAATATCTGCTACAGGTTGTCTTGAAGTTATGACCACACCATACCCTGAAACTGCATGGGAAATTCCATTCATTCATGTAGCATTTGAAAACTCCGGTGCTGTTGCATCCGGTGTGGAAAGTGCACTTAGAATTCAAGGAAAAGATGATGTTAATGTAGTTGCTTTCGGTGGTGACGGAGGAACAGTAGATATTGGTTTACAATCCTTATCCGGAGCTATGGAAAGAGGACATAACATGACATACATCTGTTATGATAATGAAGCATACATGAACACAGGTATTCAAAGAAGTGGAGCAACACCATACGGTGCAACAACCACAACTTCACCAAAAGGAAGTGCAAGTTTTGGAGAAGACAAACCTAAGAAAAACATGCCAATGATTATGGCAGCTCATGGAATACCTTATGTTGCAACAGCTTCAATTGCATTTCCAGAAGATTATGTTAACAAAGTGAAAAAAGCTGCTCAAACAAAAGGTCCAGCATATATTCATTTACAACAACCATGTACAACCGGTTGGGGATATCCTTCTGAAAAAACTATTGAAATGGGAAGATTAGCTGTTGAAACCGGATCTTGGATTTTATATGAAATTGTGGATGGTAAATTTGAAATTACATACAGACCTGAAGAAAGAAAACCTGTAAAAGAATATTTAGCACCGCAAAAAAGATTTAAACATTTAGATGAGGAACATATTGAGAAAATCCAAAAATATGTTGATGCAGAGTGTAAAGAACTAGGTTTATAAAGGTGATAACAATGGAAAGTATTATTGTAAATAGCAATTTATGTGATGGATGTCTTAACTGTTCAAATATGTGTGCATCTATCCATAATGCTAGCAGAATAAAAATAATAGAACATGATTCTTCATTTTATTCCATTGTATGCCAACATTGTGAAAGCGCACCATGTATTAAAATCTGTCCAACTGATGCAATAACTGACGAAGGAGTTAACAGTGAAAAATGTATCGGTTGCGGATTATGTGTAATGGTTTGTCCGTTTGGTGCAATGAATTTCCAATCCAAAGTTGCTGAGAAATGTGACCTTTGTGCGGATAGAGAAGAAGGACCTGCATGTATCAAAGCATGTACTAAAAGAGCCATAACTGTTGCTGATCCTGAAAAAATCAGAGCTAAAAATCAGAAAAAATATCTGGATAAAATGGCAGGATTATATGATTCAGACAGCAATAAAGGTGGATTTGTTCATGTTATTACAAGTCAGGCAAGAGCAAGACTTGTTTTAGATGAGTAAAATTTTAAAAGAAACATGTATAATTTGGGAAATTGTACAAATTGTACTCTTTGTGGAGGTTGTCAGCAAACATCTGCTGTTAACCCCCCTAACTTATTTTGTATGCATTGTCAACCTCAAGATGCATTTTGTTTGAAAGTTTGCGAATATGATGCTGTTGAGGTGTTGGGCGGAGCTATCACTATTAATCCCGAAAAATGTGTTGTTTGTGGGGATTGTGTTGAAGTTTGCCCAATTAATATTATTAAAATTTAAATATTTCAAAAATCAAATATAATAGTTAATTGAATTTATAAAGGGTTTTTATTTTGATTAGGAAAGATACTATTAAAGATGTTGTTTATGAACTTTACAAAAAGGCAGTTATTGTACTTGGTGAAGATGTAAAAAAATCACTTGAAGATGCTCTTAAAATAGAGGAACATGACCTTGCAAGGTTAAATATTGAAGCTATATTAAAAAATATTGAACTTGCTGAAAAAAAAGGCATTCCAATGTGTCAAGATACAGGTCTGCCAGTAGTTTTTGTTAAGTTAGGTAATGTTGAAGTTGAAAACCTCCAACAAGGCATAGAAGAAGGAATAAAAAAAGCAACCACAGACATACCAATAAGACCAAACATAGTAGACCCCCTAACACGAGAAAACACCAACATAAATATAGGAGACTACATACCACCAATAGACATCCAATTAACAAACGAAAACTACCTTGAAATAACCATACTACCAAAAGGATTCGGATCAGAAAACAACAACGCCATGAAAATGGCACTCCCAGCGGAAGGAATCGAAGGAATAAAAGAATTCGTAATAGAAACCGTGCTAAAAGCAAAAGGAAAACCTTGCCCACCAACAGTAATTGGAGTTGGAATAGGAGGAACATCAGACCTATGCCTAAAACTTGCAAAAAAAGCACTACTTGGAAAAATAGGTGAAAGAAACCCAGACCCGCAAATAGCCAGCCTAGAAGAAGAAATTCTAACAAAAATCAACCAATCCGGAATAGGACCAATGGGATTAGGTGGAAAAACAACTGCCCTAGATGTTAAAATTCTAAAAGCACATACTCATACCGCAGGATTACCAATAGGAGTATGCATACAATGCTGGGCAGACAGACATGCAACAATAAGAATATATGATGAGAAAAAATAATACTCATCTGAAAGTTCTTGGAGTAGTAGGTCTTGGAATATTATCATGAAACTCCACAGCAACATCCATCATTTCAACAGAAATATCCCCAATCCTTTTAAAAGCCTTAATCAACCTAAATAAATAAATGAAATAATTAGAACGTTCTTTTTCATCAAAAGAACTTTCAGCCATCTGAGTTGCAATTAAATTAATAGCTTTAGATTGAATAATATGAATGGTTTCCTCTAAATCCATTAAATCATCCTTCAACTCAGTTTTACCTTCAACAAAACCCCTCATAGCAATACTAATCATTGACTGAGCTGTTTTATACATTTTTTTTAATTTTTTCAAAACATTACCCTCAACTTCATAAACATCATTAATAACAAACTTTGAAATATGCCCACAATAATCCCCAATACGCTCCAGATCATATGCAATTTCATTATATAAAATTGATTTGGAAATCTCAGAATGCTTATTAATACTGACAATTGTTTCAACAGAAGTTCTGATTTTTTCAACCATATTATTAGTAGCAAAATCCATTTCCAAAGCCTTATTTGCCTTATCCTCATCATATTCTAAAACAGCATCAAATGATAATTCCAATTGAGAATGAACATGTTTTGCCATGTTAACCAACATTTCATTTATCAAAACATTACCTTTTGAATTTTGAGTGCTTACATAATCCCCCAGAGATTCTGCAATTTTCTCATAACTTTTTAAATCTATCATATAAGCTCTTTTAATAGTACCATCCATTACAAGAGGCCTGATGAGTTGAGTTACATATCTTCGAGTTATTCCTAATTTTTCAGCAATTTCATCCTGTGTTGAGGGATTTTCATATAATATGCAATCCAGAATATCTTTTAAGGTTTTATCTTTTTTACTCATGTTTAATCAGTTATTTTTTATAATCATCCAACAAGTCATTTGATTCAAATTGGATTTTGTTTGAGGATTTATTTATACCTGTTTCTTGTTTTTCCAAGTGATTTTTGAAGTTAACATTAATGTCATGTTTCTGTTTATTTATTGGTTTTTTATTTCTTAAAGAAACTTTTTCTTCATAATTGAAATCATTATGTTTTTTTGAATGATGTGTTCTTTTAATATTTGTTTTTGAGAAGCTATTATGATTAATATCATGTTGAACTTTTTTAAATTCATTTTTTGATTGTTTAGCAGATGCTAATATTCTTATAATAACGAATAGTATTAGTAATAATGCTATAATTGCTATTGGAAAATCAAAATAGATAAATATGGCTTCATAAAGAGCTGTGATTGAATTTCCTAAATCAACAAATCCTCTTGCAAGGAATATCAATCCTACAAATGCTATGATTACACCATGTGATTTTTTAATAATATCTGGTTTAACTATTAATGGATAAAAACTAATAACCAACATTGCAATTCCTAAAATTCTGTATAAGCTGTTATTAGCGAAATGTTGGAGGGCTATGAATGCATTGAAAAATGTTATTGGTAATATTCCCCATTCTGATAACATTGCCAAAATTAATAATACCTGAATAAGCCCTATAACTACGAGTGGGAATATATATGCTATTTCCCATTCAAAATTTGTGCTGAATGTTGCTGTTGAAACTGGTTTTTCTAATGCTTCGGAAAGCATGTTATAAAGAACTGATGAGATAACAGAACCTATAACTGTACCTGCAACACCTAAAACAGAAGTTAATACAGCAACGAATGCGGAAATACATCCTACAAGTATTAGTTTTTTATAATTCAATATTTCACCTTTTAGAAAAATTATTATAATTATTGTTTATAATTATACTATTTAAAGTTTAAGTTTTTTTTGTAAAATGATGATTTCATAATATTAGTATTATTGTTTAAAAATAGTTTTTTTATGAAAGCCTTAGGGGGGATTCGAACCCCCGACTTCCACCTTACCAAGGTGGCGCTCTACCGGCTGAGCCACTAAGGCGATATCGGTTGTAATTGTTAAAAATATAAGTAGTGCATGGGAAGGGATTCGAACCCTCGAAGGCCTATGCCAAAGGATCTTAAGTCCTTCCCCTTTGGCCGCTCGGGCACCCATGCATATAATAATTAATATGTGTTCGCATACTATATAAATGTTATGGTTTTTTTAGTGGTTATGTGATGTTTCAAAGTAATGCATTATTAAATGAATATAACCATAAAGATACTGAAGTTAGTATTAATATTGCAATTAACCATACAACAATGAATAATTTTTTAGGATCACTGTTTCCTTTTGTGTAATACTTTTCATTTGGCATGTCAGTTGATATTTGACGATTGTTTTTATATGTTTCATCGTTTCTTAAGTAGTTATAAAACATTCTTGTTATGAAATAAAAGATTACAAACATTACTATTCCAATTATTGGAATTAATCCTCCATTTAAAAACATTACTGATATTGTTGAGAACAGTAACATTAAAAATAAAAAGAATAAACCTGATAATATTATTGATAAAGATTTGTTGAATATCATTTTAATTTGCACCTTCTTTTTTTCATATTTATTATTTATCATATTAAAAACTTTAGGTATACCTAAGAAAAAAGTATTAATAAAATATATAAACATTTAAATAAAAAAATAATAATTAATATATTTTTATATGAAAAACAAAATAATGGTGTATTTAATTGAAAGTTGACATGGAAGAATGCGGAGTTTGCGAAGATTGTATCGACGTATGTTTAGAAGAAGCAATACAAAGGAAAGCATACACAATCATAATTGATGCTGAAAAATGCAACAACTGTGGAGAATGTGTTGATGTCTGTCCTGTTGGAGCATTATACGAAGAGTAGATTCACATGAAAATAAAATTCACATTAATAGACTACATCATTATTATCCTAGTAATATGTGCAATAATATTTGCATTCATACACATCACCACAGACGACTCAACCGACCTTCAAAAAACAGCTTTTGACGAATCAACCGCCAACAAAATATCCGAAACATACCTAAAATATTACAAAGACGGATATATTGTAAAAGCAAATGTAGAAGGATTTAACTCAACAACCGGTGAAAAAACAACATTTAACGGAACTGTTATTTGGGAAGATGACAATGGTGGAAATGAAGTTAGATTATTAGTCCAAAATGAAAATAAAACATATCTTGTCGGATTATATAAAAATGTCCCTAATGCAGATATTTATTTTGACCACATTATTTTAGAAAGTAATGGTGAAAAATATAAGGACTTATCTGAAATTAAAGTTAAACCAGAAGAAATAACTTCTATAAATGACCTAATAAAGAAAATCCCAAACAACACAAATTATGAACTTTCAACTGATATTTCATTTGATTCAATTAATACAAAAGACATTCAGGAAATTACAAATAAACTTATAATTCATGATAAACGATTATCAATTAAATCTGCAACAAGCGATATTGATAATCAGCTAATAATTAAAAGAGCTACTAATCAGGATTTAAAGGATGCTGATTCTGTTTTAGGTAGTGTTAATGGAGTGACTAATGAAATTACAATTAGAATTTATAATTGTAGTGACAGTCAAGTGAAAGATATTAGTGAAAACTTTGATGTAATTAATATTCGGAATTTTTAAGTTGTGAAATACTATGAGCATACTTTATACTCGTTTAACAAATATAATACGAAAGATTAGTGATGAATTTCACAGATCTTTTTTATTCACATTTATTTTCACTATTTTAGGATTTATTGAAAATCAGTGGGTTAACAGTTATTTTAAAAGATTTTATCCTGATGAGAATTTTTTGGGTTTTTTGAATAAGAATAAAATTTTGAAAAATCATATTTTCAATCCGTTAATTGTGCTTTTCTTATTTGCATTGTTCTTATTATTATCTATGACTCGTCCGTCAGATAGTTTAGTTGTTACATTAATTATTGCTTTTATTGGTTTTTTTATTGGATGTGTTGTTTTTCCAAGGTTTTTTTTGAATGATTTGAGGAATATTATTAATTTCAATAGGGACGATATTTATTCTATTGGTTTTTGTTTGATTCTGGTTAGTATTGTGTTTTTCTTTTTATGTGTTGGTTCTGTTGGAGGCATTCCTCTTATTAAACCTTCTATTAGGTATTTGTTAAAGCCTATTTTGACCATGCCTGTGTTTTTAATTATTCCAGGTACTTGTTTGGTTGGTAGTGCGTATTTATATGATTTTCAGAAGAAGGTTATTTCTCGTTCTCAGGTGAGGTTCAGATTTCTGTTTCTTGTTGTGATTGATTGTGCATTTTTATTACTTCTAGGTTACAGGACACCACTACTTGCAGCATTTCTCATCATAATTATCATGGGTTTCTACGGAAATATTGTTTCTCTATGGGAAGTTGTTGTTGGTGTTTTAATTGGTATAGGTGCAATCATTGGAATTGGTTATTTTCGCTCACTTGGTGAAATGACAATAACATCCGCAACAAGTCCAATATACACCCTACAGTCAAGAGCAGATTTCACACTACACGTGCTTAATTTACTAGATTTTATCGGAGGAAACTTTGGCCATACACATGGACATATATTAATCAGTTCAATTCCCGGCAGCGATTTAGGACCTAGAATGATGGTTGGAAAACTCATTGCTTGGAGAAGTGAAGTTACAATAACACCAACATTAATCGGCCAAATGGTAGTTGATTTTGGAAAAATTGGAGTATTTATCGAAATGCTACTCTTAGGATCAATATTAGGTATTGGATTTAAACTAATGAGATTAACTCAAAATTATTTTTATATTGCAATATATGCTTTAATTTTAACATATACTATATTAGGTGTTGAAACAGGAATTTTAGATATCCAGGTTTTATTATATTTTGCAATAGCTATTTTTATTTACCTGGCAAACATTATTAAATGTAAAAATTAACCTCCCCAATTATTACTAAAACCTAAAAATAATACGAAAAAGTATTACTTTAATAACCTTTATATGTTAATAATAACTAATATGATAAACATATCAAGTGAACATAGGATTATTAACCATTAAAATTAATAAAACTCCCAAATTAACTTGATATTTATTAAATCAGATAACATAAAATATGTTTTAGTAATACTATATATATAAATAAAACAATGAAAAGTATTACTTTTAAAAAAATGGAGGAATAAAATTGCATATACCTGACGGATTTATACCAATAGCACAATGTTTAATATACTATGTGATATTAATTGTTGCATTATACTTCTCAGTGAAATGGGCAAGATCCAATCTTGATGAAAAACGCATTCCACTTATAGCAGTTCTTGCAGCAGGAATCTTTGCAATAATGTCTATGAACATGCCAATTCCATTTGGTACCAGTGGACATATGGTTGGAGGAGCATTAGTAGCTATTGTATTCTTAGCCCCAGAAGCAGCTGTACTTGTATTTACTGTCGTACTTCTCATCCAAGCATTAATTTTTGGAGATGGGGGAATTACTGCTTTAGGAGCAAACGTATTAAATATGGCAATAATTGGAGGATTTGTAGGATTATACACCTTCAAAGGAGCTAAAGGAGTTATTGGAAAATACCCTGCAGCAGCAATCGGAGCATGGTTAGCAACTGTTATTGCAGCACTTGCATGTGCTATTGAAATGGCAATCGCAGGAACTTTCCCAGCAAATATAGGTATACCATCAATGGTATTATACCACTTCTTCATAGGAATAATTGAAGCAGTATTAACAGTAATTGTTCTAGCAGCATTAGACAAATTCAGACCAGATTTACTCGCATGGAACAATGAAACTAAACAAATCGAAGGAGATGCATAAAATGGAGAAAAAAGATTTAACATTAATCGGAATTGCAATCGTAATTTGTGTTATAATTTGTGTTCTTTCACCATACATTGCATCTGGTGACCCGGACG
>SUTL01000139.1 GCA_015062925.1 Methanobrevibacter thaueri | reverse complement strand
GAATTTAAAGTCTTTAATTAACTTTATATCAGATATTTTTGGATTTACGGTTAAATTTAATTGTATTTGATTTGTTTTGTATATCCAATGTGAGTTAGGGAATTCATAAGATATTTTCAGGGTTAATTCTCCTATATCTTCAAGAGTATAATTCGCATTACCCTTTTCATCTGTAAAGATTAAAACTGTATAATAATTATTTGAGTTTTTAATTGTTAATCTGAAATTTGAAACCGGATTTCCCTTATAGTCTTTCACATTAAAGGTAATGTTTTCATTAATGTGGTGTGGAATATTTTTATCAAATGTTATTCTATATGATGTATCAACATTGATGTCAGAATCATTGATTTCGTATTTTCCACTATTGTTGATGAAATATGAGTTTTCTGAAGTATAACTAGTATTAACTGGGATAATAAAGATTTTTTCAATGAATGTTCCATTTTCGTCTCTTGTAGGGAATGAATCTTCGATAATTGTTTTTATGGTATCGTTCATGTTTCCGTCATTGTAAAATATTGAATTGTATAAGTTTAAATTTGATAAGTATAACTCTATGGTTGATTTATTGAAATTTGAGTCATGTGATTTAATGTTGGTATCTGCTGTTTTAATTTCACACTCATCAACAGAGGAATTTTGAATTATTAAATTTGACGGTCTAGATCCAATATTTGTGTCAAATCCAAAAGTAGAGTTGGTGATTTTACTATCTTTTAAAACTATTTTACATCCTTTTTCATAATATCCTGCCTGCAATATGAATTCAGCATTAGTAATAATGGTTTTTTCAAAATTGATATCTGTGTAGTCATAGTCAATTACAGGGTTAGCAAATGATGTGTTTGTAATGTTTATGATGTCGGACCATCCTTTTAAATTTGAATCGTGGAATTTCAAGTTGGTCATGTTAATGTTATAGTGGGATAGTGTAATGTCTGAGCTGAAGAGACTTGAATTTATCAACTCTATGCTGTTTTGCATAAATACTCTGGAACTTCCAACAATTTGGAGAAATATATTGGTCTTTGAAGTAACTGTTGAGTTGTAAAAGGTACAGTTGATTATTTTTGAATAGTATGTATATCTGAATATATCATATTGGTTTAATTCAATCTTTGATTTATCAAACACACAATTATCAAAGCTATTGTTTAATTCTTTGCTTGTGAAATTTGTATTTGTGAATTTACAATCCAGAAAGCTCATATTGTGACGACTTATTAAGTTTAAATCCTTGAAAGTGATATTTTTAAAAATGATGTGTTTTCCGGTATTTTTAACATCATAAATGTCCTTTGCAATTATGATTGTTCCATTATATTCAAGCTCCGGCTCTTTTTCAACATCCAAATATAGGGTGGAATTTTTCCCGTCAATGACTGTTTTTCCATGTGTTCCTTCAATTGAAATGGTTTTATTTAAATATAAATGTGTTTCATTGTCGGGATTTAATTCATATGTTTTTTCATCAAGTTTTATTGTACCTTGGTCTTTACATTCATCAATTAGATTTCCAATATCTCCAGTATCGGTGGTATTTTGTGATGCTGATACTATTCCAATAGCTAAAAATAAAATCAATGAAAATAACAATAGCTTATATAATTTCTTAATAATATCACCTTCTTATTGTATACTATATTTTACAATAATAGTATTTAAAGTCTTTTTTAAGTTACTTTTATAAATATAAAACTTCATATTTATTAAATGATATTTTATATATCTTAATATTATTAAATTATTTTACGAGATGATTTAAAATGAAAATGTATTATGATGCAGATGTAAATACTGATGCTCTTGAAGGTAAAACCATTGCTGTAATCGGATATGGTTCCCAAGGAAGAGCACAATCAAGAAATATGGCTGACAGTGGAGCTAATGTTATTGTTGGTGTAAGAGAAAACGGTAGTTCTTGGAACTTAGTAAAAGAAGATGGAATGACTGTAAAAACTATTGAAGATGCAGCAAAAGAAGCTGACATTATTCACATTTTACTTCCTGATGAAATCCAAGAAAAAGTCTACAATGAACAAATTGCACCTTATGTTGAAGCTGGAAACACTATTTCATTCTCTCACGGTTACAACATTCACTTTGAATTAATCAAACCTGGTGAAGATGTAAATATCGTAATGTTTGCACCAAAAGGACCTGGATCCATGGTAAGAAGAACTTACGAAGAAGGATTCGGTATTCCTGGTTTAGTAGCTGTCCAACAAGATGCAACTGGTGATGCATTACAACTTGCATTAGGTATGGCAAAAGCATGCGGTTTAACCAAAGCTGGTGTTTTAGAAACCACTTTCCAAGAAGAAACCGAAACTGACTTATTCGGTGAACAAACCGTATTATGCGGTGGTATAACTGAATTAATCAATGCAGGATTCACCACATTAGTAGAAGCAGGTTATCAACCTGAAATCGCTTACTTTGAAACCTGTCACGAAGTAAAACTTATTGTAGATTTAATCTACGAAAAAGGTTTCGCTGGAATGTGGCATGATGTAAGTAACACTGCTGAATACGGTGGTTTAACCAGAGGTAAAAAAGTCATCACTGATGAAGCAAAAGAAGGTATGAAAGAAACATTAAAACAAATCCAAGATGGAACCTTCAAAAAAGAATGGGCTGATGAAAACGCTACCGACGGTGCTAACTTAAAAGAAATGAGAGCTGAACAAAGTCAATTGGACATTGAAGTTGTTGGTGAAAGACTTAGAAAAGCTTGTGGATTACAAAAAGACGATTAAGTCTTTTTATTTTCTTTTTTTTATTTTAATTTTTTGTGATAATCATGGTATTTATCGGGATGGACCATGGAACTACTGGAATCTCTTTTTGTTTGATGTCTGATGAAGGCAGTGTTATTGAAGTTTTTAAAATAGGAAGAGAAGAAAGTAAGAAAGGTTTAGTTTCAGCAACTGAGGAACTTGCGAAACGTGTTAATTTTGAAGATGTTAAATTAATGGCTATTACCTATGCAATGGGTGACGGTATTAATAAAATATTGCCAACTGATAATGTCGAAGATAGAGGAATTTTATCCATCAACGGTGCTGGTAAGGTAACTGGTGGAGGAACATCTGTTTTTTCTGAGCTAGAACAGTTAGATATTGATTCCATAATGATTCCAG
>SUTL01000138.1 GCA_015062925.1 Methanobrevibacter thaueri | reverse complement strand
ATTTTCTAGAATTGATATTGAAAATGTAAAACTAAAAAATTTAAATGAAAAATTAAATTTAATTAAGACTCTTGAGTTAAATTATGAAAAAACTTTATCCGTTATTTTCAAATTAAATTTGGAATATGTCAATGATTTAAAAAGATTAATTGATAAATTTAAATTTGATGATGAAGAAGATTTATTTATTTCTGAATGTTCGTTTAAAATTAATGAATTTAAAGATGATGTCAAAAATATAATTGATAATAGGAATTTCACCACATTTAAAGATAAAACCGGGATAGATTTAGATAATTTTGAATATGATGAAAATTTTTCTAAAAATTTGAAAGAAATTATCAATCATATTTTGGAAGAAGTTCTTATAGTTAAATCAGGATATACTAAGGAAGATGCTTTAAAAAAATTATTATCTCCTTATCATTTTCTTAATTTCAATATATTATATGAAAACGATACTTTAGAAAAGATGTCTCCTGGAAAAAGATCTTTTGTTATTTTAAAGGTTTTGATTATGCTAGATAAATCTAAATGGCCTATATTACTGGACCAACCAGAAGATGATTTGGATGCGAATTCAATTTCTAAAGATCTTACTAAGTTTTTAAAAGAAACTAAAAAAGAAAGGCAAATTATTCTTGTATCACACAATCCGAACTTAGTGGTTGGGGCGGATAGTGAACAGATTATTGTAGCAAATCAAGAAGGAAATGAAGCGAAAAATAAATCTTCCAAGTTTGAATACATTTCTGGAAGTATTGAAAATTTGTATAAAAATGAGAATGAAGAATGTTATTTGTACTCTAAAGGTATTAAAGAACATATTTGTGATATCTTAGAAGGTGGAGAAGAATCTTTTAGAAAACGTCAAAAGAAATATAATATTTCTTGATTTTATGCAGATTTGATAAAATTAATTTTTTTTTTTGGTGTTGGTGAAATTTTTTGATTTAAATATTTTTTAGAGGATATTATTTTACTATTCGAATAATTGGAAATAATAATTTGTTTATATTATTAGGGTTTCATATTGAATTTTCAAAACCCATTATGATATTAAAGTACATAAATCATCTTTAGGTGATAATATGTATTTTGAAAGATTCTGTCTTGAAAGAGGCATTAAAAAAGAAACCATCAAAGGCTATAAAACATCAATAAACCATTACACAAGATTTCATCAGATGACATTGGATGAGCTGATTGATGAAGCAATCAATGAAGAAAATGATTCAACAATTAAAAAACGAGAAAGAAACATTAAGCAAAGATTAATAGGTTTTCAGGTATATCAACGAACTGAGACTGACTTGAAAATAAGCACTATTCAAAACAATATGAAAAATATATCCTCAATATACAGATATTTTGATGTTGAAGTGCCTAAAATTCCAAAATTAAAAAATTCCGATGAAAAGTATCTATCTTATTTTGATCTTCCAACCAAAAAACAAATTAACATGGCAATTAACTCCACGGGAATAAGAATTGCATCATTGATACTGTTTATGGCTTCTTCAGGTACTGGAAGAAAAGAATGCTCGATGATGACAATTAAGGATTTCATTGATGCATGTTCAAGATATCACACAAAAAAGACATTGTCTGAAATAATTAACGAATTGCATGTTTGTGGAAAAGCAATTGTGCCGACATTTTCTATCCTCCGCCAAAAAAGTCAAAAGCCGTATTATACTTTCTGCACTCCAGAAGCAACTGATGCAATTTTAAAATGGCTGGTCTTAAGACTTCAGATATGCAGTCAGAATGGCATTGAGTTAAAGTATGAAGATTCTCTTTGGGATTTGTCAACTAGACAGATTACTTATCATTTTTCAAATATAAATGATGAATTGAATTTTGGTTTTAAAGGATCTTACAGATTTTTAAGACCTCATTCACTTAGAAAGTTCCATGCAAGCAATATAGAATTGCCTCAGGAGTACATTGATTTGCTTCAAGGCAGAAGCAGAGGTATTGTTCGTGATTCATATATCAAAACTAATCCTGAATGGTTAAGGGAGATTTATATGGAAGTGATGGATAATGTTACAATTCAAAATGATGTTAAAAAGAAAAGAGGTCGTGAGGAATTCACAATTAACATTAACCTTAATTTTTATGGATGGGAATCTGGTATTTCTCTATAATTTTTTTAAATTTTAAATTAACTATTGGCAAGACTATCAATTATTGAAGCATATTTGAAATGTATTATTGCCTTAATAATATTGATTTTTATTTGTTAAATTGTATTTAAACAGTAATTTGATAGTTTTAAATAATTTAAACCATAAATAATTTCTTAAATAAAATTTAATGGTGATTCTTTTGAGTTACATGTCTGAATATATTGACAAAGAAATGAATATTTATGATTTAGAAAATGAATTGGTTGATTTGATTAATAAGTATGATGAACTAACTGGTAAACATTTACTAATTTACACAGTTGATTTTTCTAATCCTGATTTGCCAACATCATTGGATATGGATGATTTATACACAATAAAAGATGTTTTAAGAAATGATTCTTCTGATAAATTGAGCTTTTACATAGAAACTCCTGGAGGTTCAGGTGAGGCTGCAGAAGAAATTGCAAAATTGCTTAGAAAAAAATATGGATATGTTGATTTTCTAATTGTAGGGGAATGTAAAAGTGCCGGGACTATACTTGCCATGTGTGGTGATGAGATTTGTTTAAATGATACTGGAAGTTTAGGTCCAATCGATGCTCAAATACAAATTGGAAGATATCAAGGCTCTGCTCATGACTATATGAAATGGGTTGAAGATAAGATGGATGAAGCTGATCAGTACGGTCAATTAAATAATTTTGATGCATTGATGGTTGCTCAAATAACTCCTGGTGAACTAGTCGGTGTTGAAAATGGATTAAAATATGGTGAAGAGTTAGTTGTCAATTTTTTGAAAAATTACAAATTTAAAAATTGGAAAGTTACAGAAACTAATGGGAATCCTGTTGATGATGACCTTCGTGAAAAAAGGGCTCAGGAAATTGCTTCAAAATTATCAAATCATTCATTATGGAAATCACATGGGAGATCTCTTAAAATTGACACATTGAGAAATGATTTACAATTAAAAATTGTGGATATTGGTGATGATGTGGAAGTTTGTGAAATTGTCGAAAGGATACAGGTTTTAATTAGATTGATATTTTCATCAT
>SUTL01000137.1 GCA_015062925.1 Methanobrevibacter thaueri | reverse complement strand
ACATTATTATAATAATACATTTTCATTATATCATCTCGCAATTTATTAGTAATTATTATGATTTTTAATATTAATAAAAGTAACTTTTAACCTACTTTACTTCTAATTTATTATAAAACATGAAACGACATATATATGCAATACTTAAAAAGAAAATTTATTAACAACACCCTCGCTGTTAATGTGAAAAACCATCAATTAACTTAAAATAAAAAAAATACATTCAATTTAATTAACCCTAAAATCAATAATACATGCATGAAAAAAATCAAGAAAAAGCATGTGAAAATTATATAATTCCCAAAAAAATCTAAAAATAAAATAAAAATAAAAGAAGGAAATTATTTAATATCCTTCTACTAAAACCTTCAACTCACCAGTGACAATATCAATTATAAGACCATGCACCGGCACATCAGGGATTAACGGATGATTTTTAATTTTCTCACAAACATTTTTAACATTTTCTTCCTCATCATCAAATCCACCAATCCACTCAGATAAATCATACTTTGCAATATCCTCTTCAGAAATTCCACGTGCAAGCATTTTCTCTTTTAAAGCATCTGCATCAGCACCAGCCATACCACATTCAGTGTGACCTACAACCATCACTTCTTCAGCACCTAAATTATATATTGCTGCTGCAATTGATCTGATTGCATCTTCTCCAACAATAGAATTACCTGCATTTCTAACGATTTTAGCATCTCCTCTTTTAAGGCCAAGTGCAGGTTCAAAGAAATCTATTAATCTGCAATCCATACAAGTTAAGATAGCTAATTTTTTAGCTGCATGATGGGATAATTCCACACCTTCAAAGTTTTCAACAAATTCTTTATTATCTTTTAATACATTCTCTAAAATAGTCATATTACACTCCCCTTGCCATGGCTGTAAGGCCCGTGCGGGCTATTTTTTTAATTCCATAACCTTCGATTAAAGATATGAACGCGCTAATTTTCTTTTTTTCTCCTGTAATTTCTATTAGTAATGTTCGATCTGTTACATCAACAATTTTTGCTCTGAAAATATTTGTATATTGTATTATTTCTGCTCTAGCTTTTGCATTAGGAATATTAACTTTAACAAGGCATAATTCTCTTTTAACAGCAGTTTGTGTAATATCTTTAATTTTAATAACATCAACTAATTTATTCAACTGTTTAGTAACCTGTTCCAATCCATTTTCATCTGCATGAACAGTAATTATCATACGGGAAAGTCCATTTATTTCAGATTGACCTACTGTGATACTGTCAATGTTAAATCCTCTACGATTAAATAAACCTGCTACTTTCTGTAAAACTCCAGGTCTGTCCTCAACCAGTGTTGAAATAACATGATAATCATTCATTTTACCACATCCTTTTCAAGTTTATATTCACCAATCATTTCATTTATCCCTGCTCCTGGAGGAAGCATCGGTAATGTTTCTTCAGAATCAATGACTATGTCAAGTAATATTGATTCATTATCTTTAATTGCTTTTTCTAAAGCAATTTTAGTTTCACCAGGTTTGGTGATTCTTTCTGCATTAATTCCAAAACTTTCTGATAGTTTAACAAGATCCGGTGAGTTTTTAAATACTGTTTGAGAATGTCTTCCATTATAGAGTAAAGTTTGCCATTGATATACCATTCCAAGAGTTCCATTCTCCAATACAATAGTTATAATTGGTAAATCATAATCTTTAACAGTGGCAAGTTCCTGACAAACCATTAAAAATCCACCATCACCATTTAAGGACACTACAACATCTTCCGGACATGCTACTTTAGCACCTATTGCAGATGGAAATCCGAATCCCATAGTACCAAGCCCGCCTGATGAGATGAATTTACGTGGTTTTTGAGTGTCAAAAAAGTGTGCTGCCCACATCTGATTTTGACCAACATCTGTTGTGAGAATTGCATCTCCAGTTAAAGCCCGTGATATTTCTTTTATCACACTTTGCGGTTTAAGAGGAACATCATCATATGTTACTCTTGGCAATAATTCTTTTTTTCTTTTAATTAAATTATCAGCCCAAGTATTAACTTCTGCTGATGATTTATAATCTTTTAATAATTTATTAAGTGAATTTAATATGTTTTTAGCATCACCTACAATTGGAAGGTCAACTTCAACATTTTTACCGATCTCAGCAGGGTCAATGTCAATATGAATAAGTTTAGTATCTGGAATAAAACTATCTAATCTTCCAGTAGTTCTATCAGAAAATCTAATTCCAATAGCTATTAATAAATCAGAATCATTAATTGAATCATTGGAAACTTTCCTACCATGCATACCAAGCATACCTAATGCCAAATCACTTGTCTCATCAATAGCTCCTTTACCTAAAAGTGATGTCATAACCGGCGCATTAATAGTTTTTGAAAGTTCATTTAACTCATCACATGCATTTGAAATAATAACCCCTGCACCAGCAAGAATAAGTGGTCTTTTAGATTCCTTAATTAAATCACGAGCCTTTTTAATCTGTCTGATATTGCCCTTTAAAGTTGGATTATAACCTGGTGTTTGAATTAAATCATCCTTAAAATATTTTAATTCACCTTCCTGAACTTCTTTAGGAACATCAATTAAAACCGGACCTGGCCTTCCACTTTGAGCTATTTCAAAACCAGATTTAACCATGGAAGGAATTAAATTAGGATCTTTAGGTTGAAAACTATGTTTAGTTATAGGCATTGTTATACCAATAATATCCGCTTCCTGAAATGCATCATTTCCAATTAAATGAGTAGGAACCTGACCTGTAATTGCCACAATAGGAGAAGAATCCATATAAGCTGTTCCTATACCAGTTACAAGATTGGTTGCCCCAGGACCAGAAGTTGCCAAACACACACCAACACGACCAGATGCTCTTGCATAACCGTCTGCAGCATGAGCAGCAGCTTGTTCATGTCTAACAAGTATATGATCAATATCTGCATCATATAACATATCATAGAATGGTATGGTTTGTCCACCAGGATAACCAAAGATTGTTTTAACACCCATATTTTTAAGGGATTCAATAATCGCTTCTCCGCCTCTCATTTTAAAAACCTTTCATATAAATAATTATACATTTACATATGAATACAAAAATATATATAATTATCTTAATATGATAATTAAATATAATAGGGATAAAAAATGAATCTAACAAAATTTATTTGTCACAGAATTCCTGAAAGGAGTTTTTTCATCAAAGGCCAT
>SUTL01000136.1 GCA_015062925.1 Methanobrevibacter thaueri | reverse complement strand
GTACATTACTGCCATAATATATCTTGAAAATATTAAAACATCAACATCATCATTATGTGCATATTTAACAACAGATCTTATTGCATCTAATCCAAAATAAACTGTGGCTTTAATATGATTATATTTGCCTGTTTTTAAAAGTGCTTCTTTTGATTTTCTACCGTATCTGTTATCGTTACATGGATGGGATCTTACAGTGACTTTTCGGCCTTGTTTTTCATAAGCTTGTGTGAGTAAGTTTACTTGTGTGTCTTTTCCCGAACCGTCTAATCCATCTATAACGATAAATTTCCTCATATTATCATACTTTTTTATAATTTTTTATTTTATAGGGTAGAATTCAGTGTATTTTGAGTTTCTTTCAACAGGGTTTCTTCCAAGATTCCTAATCATATTATTTAATGTATCTATTGATGCTTCAACTCCATCCGGTGCTCCTGAAGCTTCAGATAATTCATCTCCACCTAATGTTCCACCAAGATCATTAGCACCTGCAGTTAACACTACCTGTGCAAATCTAAAACCCATTTTAACCCATGATACTTGGATATTCGGTATTAAATCTCTAAGCATTAATCTTGAAACAGCATATAATTTTAAATCTTCAGTTCCACTTGCTCCAAGATTAGATTGGCCTTCTAAAAATATTGGTGAGTATTCATGCATAAAAGTCATAGGGATGAATTCTGTAAAACCTCCAGTTTCTTCTTGGATTTGTCTGATAATATCTATATGTTTAACTCTTTCTTCTAATGTTTCCACATGTCCGTACATGATTGTTGCAGAACCTGGTATTCCAATTTCATGAGCTGTTTTAACAATATCTATCCATTCACTGACACTTACTTTTTCCGGACAAATTATTTCACGTGATCTGTCAGTTAGGATTTCAGCTGCGGTTCCGGGTAATGTGTCGAGACCTGCGTTTTTAAGACGCTCACATCCTTGTGCAATGTCAATTCCGGATACTTTGCATGCGTCATTTATCATTGTTGGTGAAAATCCGTGAATCATTACATTTGGATATTCATCTTTTAATAATCCGAGTAAGTGTTCATAATATTCAATATCCGCATCCGGAAGTACTCCTCCCATTACACAGAATTCGTGTGCTCCTTTTTCAACTGCTCCTGATGCTTTAGCTAATATTTCTTCATCATTTAGGATATATGCTTCTGGGTCATCTGCATCTTTTCCGAATGCGCAGAAACCACATCTTACTGTACAGATGTTTGTAAAGTTAATATTGCAGTTGTTTATGAATGAAACATCATCCCCAACGATTTGTTTTCTCATATAATCCGCTGTTGCAAGTAACGGGTATAAATCAGAGCCTTGGATGTTCATCAGATGATTGGCTTCTTCAATATTTATTGCCTCATCTAATGATTTTGTTAAAATTCGTTCTGTTTTTGATGAAATTGGAAGTTTATCAAACATAATGATATTTTAGTTTTAAATAAATAAAAAGGTTACTATTTAATATAATTTGGGAATATAAATTAATATTAAATAGTTTTTTATAATATTAATATGTTATAATTAATATGAAGTGATAAAAATGGATAGTAGTGAAGCTGTTTATGAAGGGCTTAAAGATGCAGGAATTGACTTTATTGTTAGTGTTCCATGTGTTAATTTAACTAAAATATTAAATAAAATTGATTGTGATGAAGAAATTACACATATCCCTGTTACTCGTGAAGAAGAAGGTATTGGTATATGTGCTGGTGCTTATTTAGGTGGTAAAAAACCAGCTATTTTAATGCAGAATTCAGGTTTAGGTAATTCAATTAATGCTTTGAAATCTTTAACTGAGTTATATGAATTTCCATTATTAATGATTATGAGCCATAGAGGTACTGATGGTGAAAATATTGTTGGTCAGGTCCCTATGGGTTTGTCAACTCCAAGGATTTTGGAGAGTATGGATTTTAAGTTTTACACACCAGCTACTCCTGAAGAGGCTTATGATAATATTAGGTTGTCCTGGGAGTTATCTGAAGATGATGGTAAACCTGTTAGTATTCTTTTAGAAATTAAATATTGGTGATTGTTTATGGCAAGATATGAAGCTATTCAGGATATTATGAAGTATATTGATGATGAGTTGGTTATTTGTAATATTGGATTTCCGTCAAGGGAGTTATATGAGATTGATGACAGATCTAAGAATTTTTATATGATTGGTTCTATGGGTCTTGCATCATCAATTGGTTTTGGTTTGGCATTAGCTCGTCCTAATGAGGATGTTGTTGTTATTGATGGTGATGGTTCTCTTTTAATGAATATGGGTTCTCTTGTAACTGTTTTTGCTAATAATCCTTCTAATTTAACATGGATTGTTATTGATAATGGTGCTTATGGGTCTACTGGTAATCAGGATACTTATGCTCAGAGTATTGATCTTGTTGATGTGGCTCGTGGTGTTGGTTTTAAGAATAGTTATTATTTTGATGATGTTAATTTAAAGGAGTTTATTAGAAGTGAAGATGCAAGTTTTATTGTTTATAGAACTGAAGCGGGTAATTCAAATGCTCCTATTATTGATATTGATCCTATCACTATAAAAGAAAGATTCATGAAATCAATCTAAACATCAATCAGATTAAAAGAATGATTAATAATATATAGAATATGAATTAGATATTAATAATTATTAATCGTATCTTCAATATAATAGAACAATATATGATTCATTATAAAAAATAACTAAAAAATATATATGATAGAGGATTAAAAATATTTAATCCATCTACTTTTTAACTTTAATTTTCACACTCTTACTAACACTTTGATAAAACTTATCACCAACAAAAGTAATCTTAGCCTTATACTTACCCTTTTTCTTCAACTTAGAAAGTTTAAAAACAGCTTTACCATAAGAATTAGTAGTAGCCCTATAAGTTTTACCCTTAACCTTCAAAGTAACAGATTTAAACTTGAAAGGAACGCCATTAACTTTTAAAGTTAACTTATACTTTTTATTCTTAGTCTTAACTTTAAAAGTCTTTTTACCAGCACTAATAATCGGAATTAACTTATTAATAATAACATTATACCTAAGATAACCGAAATTAACAGAAGACAATATAACATCATAAGTTGCAGGATCCAGATTAAACCTAACCTTAGCATAACCATATGAATTAGTAATCAAATCATCAGTATAAGAGGAACCATCATTTCCAGTAATATAATATGTTACATTAGTATTTTTAACAGGTTCACCTTT
>SUTL01000024.1 GCA_015062925.1 Methanobrevibacter thaueri | reverse complement strand
ACAAATAATATAAAAAACTTACGAAAAATCAATTATCCATACCAAAATAATATAACAGTGTTATTAAAAACCAATTATGATGAAAAATTTCATCCAAAAATATATTAAGTTTCTAGGAATGGTATTTCAATTACAATATTTTATATCATATTAAATCCAATATTTATAATCATGAAAGTATTAGCTAACTTTGAAAATAATAATAAAATCCAATCTGCATCATCCATTGATACTTTATTGGATGGAGGATTTGAAAAAGGATGTATAACTCAAATATATGGACCTCCAAGCTCCGGTAAAAGCAATATTGCATTATCATTAACTGTTAATGTTGCAAAAACTGGTAAAAAAGTAATTTACATTGATACTGAAGGAGGAATATCCATTGACAGAATCAAACAAATTTCAGGACATTATTTTCCACAAGTAGCTAATAATATAATGGTTTTTGAACCAACTGATTTTATAGAACAAACAGAAAATCTACGATCAATAGATGTTTGGATTAGAAAACACCATGAAGAAGTTGATTTAATCATTTTGGATTCTGCCGTTGCACTTTATAGGGTAGATGATATGAAATCCTATAAATTAAGTAAAGAACTTAGAAAACAAATTCAATTATTATCAAATATTGCACGTAAATATAATATTGCAGTCGTTATTACAAATCAGATTTATAATTCATTTGATGATGATGGAAACAATGAAGTCAAAGCAGTAGGCGGAGACATTTTAGAATACATCAGCAAAGCAATAATTAAATTAGAACGAGGAAATGAAATAAATCAAAGAATAGCCACTTTAAACCGTCACAGAAGTCTTCCAGAAGGTAAACAAATCACTTTTTCAATAACTTCAAATGGTATTGAGTAAGATAATTTTATTAACAATCAAAGATAAATAATTACTTTGGAATTGTTTGAGTTGATTATATGAGGGAAGAGGATTTCGATATTAAAACCCCAAAAATGAAATTTAAAAAAACAGAAAGAGTACCTCCTAAAGGTTATGAGAATGCTAATGAATTTTTCGAAGACATGTACATGGACAAAGACATGATTTGGATGGGTCAAAACACCAACCACTTACATGATGATACAATAGCCAATGCTATGATTGAAGCTATTCGACAAAAAACTTTCTGCAGATATCCTGCCCCGGAAGGATTCAGTGAACTTAAACAATTAATTTTAGATGATTTAGGATTTGAAAATTTAGAAGTACTACTAACATCAGGTGCAACAGAATCATTATATCTTTGTATGCAGGCTCTTTTAGAACCTGAAGATAATGTAATCCTATCAGACCCAGGTTACTTTATCATTGGAGATTTCGCAAACCGTTTTGCAGGTGAAGTGCGTTATGTTCCAATTTACTATGAAGAAAATAATTATAAACTAACTCCTGATTTATTAAAACAGAATATGGATGAAAACACACGTATGGTAATTTTAATAGATCCATTAAACCCATTAGGTTCATCCTACACAGAAGAAGAATTAAAAGAATTCGCTGAAATTGCAAAAGAAAACGATTTATACTTATTACATGATATAACTTATAAAGATTTCGCAAGACAACATTTTCTTGTTGAAAATTATGCTCCAGGTCAAACATTAACAATTTACAGTTTCTCTAAAATTTTTGGAATGGCAGGTTTAAGAGTTGGAGGAGTAGTATCTTCCAAACCAATTATCGATGCTATTAAAAATGCAGTCGTAAATGATTTGGGAGTGAATATTATCTCTCAATATGGTGCAATTGCAGGTTTAAAATCAAAACCGGATTGGTTTGATGAAATGCGCGAAACATGCTTTGAAAACCAAAGATTAATCAATGAAATGATAAAACCAATTGATGGTGTGTTTTTACCTGTTTATCCTTCAGATGCAAATATGATGGTTATTGATTTATCCGGTGCAGGGATTAATCCAAAAGACATGTCAAATTATTTGATTGAAAAAAAATTATTCACACGTGAAGGTGAATATACTTCTGAAGAATTTGGAGACAGGTATTTACGTATTAGTTTTTCAATCCCAACAGAAGAAGTTAAAGTATTCTGCAGGGAATTTCCTAAGGCTGTTGAAGCTTTAAGAAAATAATATATTAAAAAAAAAGAATTGATGAATGGGAGAATGTATCCATTCATACTATTTTTCTTATTAATACAGAGGTATTATTTGTTTTTCCGGTTGGAAGAACCATAACTTCTTTATGAAATCCTCTGGTGTCTTTTTCAAGAACAGGAGCATATAAAATTGCTCTCATACCAGTGTATGTTCTGTAAATTAATGGAGTGTTTTCATCAATAACTTCCCATATGTTTGAAAATACTCTGTCTTTTGGCTCTGCAAGAGCAGCTACCATTAAAATATCATATTCAAGATCTGCTATTGTGTTTTCATCACCTGTGATGATTTTAATATCTTTATCCAGGTCTAATTTTTTCAATACTTCACGGGATAGTTCAGCAACATTTTCCTGTTGTTCTATTCCAATGCATTTGCAACCATATACTTTGTTAAACATAATCAGGGTTAATGGTAATGGTCCACTTCCTAAAAATACGAAAGTTTTCTTTTCATTGAATTTTGCTAATTGACTTTCATTATTTAATAATCCTATGTATCGTTCATAAAAATGAAATGAGTCTAATGTTTCTTGCGGATTATCTGATTCCAGTATTTTTTTCGCATTTTCAGTTTCCAGTCTTGCCCCAATATATACGTAGAATTTACGGATTAATTGCAGTGCTTTATTCATTTTTTCATCATCTAGAATGTGTTTTGCAGAGTCAAAATCAATTTCTTTATCATGCGCTATAATTTCCACTTCATCTAGAATATCTATGATTTCCTGTATATTCACAGCATCTAATGCCGAATCTCCGTATTTATCTAAATCTCCGTAGCTTGAAAGTTTATTTGCTATTTCTTCAATTTTTCCCCAGTATTTATAACAACTCATTTTAATCACTTATAATATTAATTATGTGTATTTTATACTTTAATTTATATAAAACTTATTCAAAATGTCTAAAAATGGGGAAGAAAAATATAATTATTACCTTTTAATCAGATAAGTAATAATATTCTCCTTTCTCTTTCTGCTCACGATCTTTATAACTGTCAAACTTATTCACTCTAGGTCTTTTAGTTTCCTTATCCCTTCTAAAAGTAATATTTAAATTACCTAAAAATTCATTCATAGCATTGCGCAAATCAGTTGGTTTAGAAGCATGACCATTCAAACCAGGAATTCCATCAAACACCATCGCCCTATCAGAAATATAATCAATAAAAACAATATCGTGATCCACAATCAACGCAGCAGCATTTCTACTTTCAATCATTTTACGAATAACTCTAGCAGCAATCAATCTCTGCTCAACATCTAAAAATGCAGTAGGTTCATCGAAAAGATATATCTCAGCATCCTTAGATAAAGTTGCAGCAATAGCCAATCTTTGAAGCTCCCCACCACTTAAACCTTTAACAGGTTTATCTAACATATCATCTAATGTTAAAGGTTTCATAATTTCACTTTCAAAGATTTTACTTCCAAAACTAGGAGCATTCATAAATAAATAATCACTAACACTACCTTCAAAATTTGAAACAATATACTGAGGTTTATATGCAATTGTCACTTCCTCATCAACTTCTCCAGTACTTGGTTCTTCAACACCCGCAAGTATTTTTGCAAAAGTGGTTTTACCAATACCATTTGATCCAAATGCAGTTACAATTTCATCATAAAAAATCTCACCTTCCTCAGCACTTAAACTAAATCCATCATACTCTTTAGTTAAATCACTGTAACTTGAAAGCGCATCACCTTCATCTTCAGGTGTTGGTGGACGGATTGTGAATTCAATAGGATTTCTTCTAATTCTCACATTTTCCTCAGCTAAAAATCCATTAATATATGCATTAATACCTAATCTAACTCCTTTCCTACCGGATACAACACCATATCCTCCAGGTGAACCATATAAAATATGAATATTATCAGATAATGCATCTAAAGTTGCAAGGTCATGCTCAATAACAAGAACACTTTTACCTTCATCTGCAAGTGAACGAATAACCTTAACAGCATTCAGCCTTTGAGACACATCCAACCAGGAAGTAGGTTCATCAAAATAATAAAAATCACCTTCTTTAAGAACAGTAGCAGCAATAGCAACTCTTTGAAGTTCCCCACCACTTAAATTCTGAATTTCCCTATCAAGAACATTTTCAAGTTGCAATTCCCGAGTCACATACTCAAGCTCATCCCGCTGATTAACAGTATTCAACAAATCCTTAACTTTACCCTTCACAACTTTCGGAAGCTTATCAACCATCTGCGGTTTTAAAACAGTTTTAATATTGCCTTTTGATAAATCCTTAAAGTACTTCTGCAGAGATGATCCTTTATAATAATTAATCACTTCCTCCCAATTATTTGGTTCATTCTCATAATCTCCAAAATTAGGAATTAAACTACCGGATAAAATATTCATAATAGTGGATTTACCAATACCATTAGGACCTAAAAGCCCTAATACACTACCTTCTTCAAGATTAGGAAGTCCGAATAACTCAAACTGATTCTGGCCAAATCTATGAATGGGCTGATCTGCAGCTTCAGGTAGGTTAATAATTGAAATTGCATCAAAAGGACATCTGTTAGTACAGATACCACATCCTTCACATAATTCTTCAGATATCAATGGTTTTTTAGAATCCTCATCAATTACTATAGTGTCCTCATCCATTCTAACACCAGGACAGTAATGTATACATAAATAATCACATTTTTTAGGTTGACATCTGTCTTTATCTAAAATTGAAATACGACTCATTATAAATCACATTATTTGTTAATTAATAAAATTATAATTATATATTTTTATAATTTCATATTAATTAAATTTATTTCAACATTAAAAAAAATTCTAAATTTTAAATAGTATATATTTATTAATTATTAATTTGAAATTGATAATTATAATGATATATTAAAAAAAATAGTGGGTTGATGGGAATGAAAATTAATAAAATATTAACTTTAATTTTAATATTAATTGTCATAATATCTGCTTCTGGTGTAGTGTTTGCGGATAATGGTACTAGTGAAGATTCCGGTTCATCAAGCTCCTCTGAATCTTCATCAAGTCAAGGGTCTAGTTCTTCAGAGGGTTCATCTTCAAGTTCTTCTGGAAGTTCACATTCAAGTTCTGGCAGTTCAGGTTCAAGAACATACAGTTCAAGTTCTTATTCTCCATCAACATCATCCAGTTCCTCAAACAGATACTCCAGTGATGTTGATTCAGCTAATGATGGAATAAACTCAACAAACCAAACAAACATGACAAACAATACTTCCAATTCTACAAACATGACTAATATGACTCAAGATTCAGGTTTCCAAATAGGAAGTAATTTATTAGTAATAATATTAATTATAGCAGCAATTATAGATATTATAGCAATAATTTTAGTATACTTCAAATTATAATTAAATTAGGGATTAAATCTTTCTTTTTTTTAATCCTTAACATTATTTTTTAATTGAACCGCCCCACCAATAGTGCAATTCATTCACGACCTTGAAGAAGTCATGGTATTCTTGCATCAATTAGATAAAATATCTATTTTTAAAACACCAAAAAAATTAGGAAAAAATGGAAAAAATTAATTCTCCATTATCTTTTCACTTTAACAGTTGATTTAATCATATCTTTAAGATAATTAATTTTCACCTTATATTTTTTTCCCAGCTTTAAGCTTTTTAATTATATTTTTATTAACAACGAATTTAGCCACGCCTTTTTTATTGGTTTTTGCAGTAATTTTTTTACCATTGATTTTAAGAGTTAATTTTTTGTATGGTTTGGAGATACTGATTTCATTACAAGATATCTATTGGGATTTGATGAAAGATTGTCCATAATCCTAAAAAATAATAATGTGGATGATGATGTAATTGAAGATATAATCTCTAATTGTAAAGATGACCTTCAATTACCATTAGGAGTCCCTGCAATGCCTATACAAGATGCAATTGATTTGGTTAGATTCTTAGCAGATATTTCAGTTAATTCATCACGATTTGTTCCAAGAGCTCAAGTCATTGGTGGGTCTATTGATATTGCAGTTATTACAAAACATGAAGGTTTCAAATGGATTAGTAGAAAACATTATTATAATCAAAATTTAAATATTACAACAGGAGGAAAGTGAAAATGAAATATGGTGTTTCAACATTTAAAAATTCCTCACTAAGTCGTTTAAAGGATAAAAACACTACTTCTGTTGGTAGCGATGATTTAAGTTTATCTTCATCAACATTAGGATTTACAAATGATGACTGTAATGATTATGTTGGTTTTTTAGAAGAAATGGACAAATTGCGAGCTAAAGTTAGAAGTGGTGACTTAAGTGACTTCGAAGAGCTCAAATAAAATTTTCGTTTCTAAAGAGTATAAGGAATTTTTAGATGAATTAAAATTATCTAATCCTAAACTTTATGAACGATTATGTGATAAAATACGAAAAATTCGTTCTAATCCTTTTAAAAGCAAATTTAAGAATTTAAAAAATACTGATGGGTATAGACGTGCAAGATTGGGAAAATTTCGTATTATTTATTTTGTTGAAAGAAATAAAATTCTTATAACTCGTATTGGTCTTAGGTCACATGTTTATAAAAAGAATTATGCAGTTAACAATTTCACTATCAGTGAATTTTATTAATTTTTTTTTTTATTCGAAAAGTGTATCAAAATTTAAACTGTTTGGATTATATTTCAATCAATTATTTCTATTAAAAATAGTTAGGTTTATTAATATCTGGAGTATATTCCATTTTCACAGTCAAATCGATAAGATTATAAATATCAGTTTATGTGCCAATTATTTTTTAAATAGTTATATGGTTATCAGGTAAAAAAGTATGTTAATTAATTGAGAATCCCCAACTTCTTAAAAGTTGGCGGAAGTTCAAATCCCTAGCCTAAATCAGACTAAGGATTTAATAAAATATATTATATAAAAAGAAATGGGAAAAAATCAATTTATTAATTTTTCCCCTAGGGAAAATCAGATTTACATTAATCTTCCAACACCAGTTATTTCAATACTGGCCACACCGTTAATTGCGGAAACCATTTCTTCTACTGGTTCTGATCCGCCTTCACCATCATCGGTGATGAAACTTAAGATAATAGCTACTAAACCAAATGCTATTGGTTCTTCTGCAATTTCATGGATTTTTGCACTTTCAGGCATTGAATTTTTAATAGTTTCTTTTATAGCTTCTAAATCTTCATCTGGACTGTCTGGCATGATTTTCATTGTGGTTAATACTTCACCCATTTTAATTCCTCCATATTTTATTTATGTTTATGGTCCTTCAAAACCACATTCGCATTTGTATGCGTGGCCGAATGTACGGCATTTTTCACATCTTGCTATTTTTGCTCCACATTCTGGGCATTCGAATTCTACGAATGTTCCGGTTAGTGGAATTTCTTGTTTACAACTTACACATTCTACTTTTTGCATTTTTAATCACCTGTTATTTTTGTGTAATCGAAGTTATAATTATTTATATTATCATCTATTAGTGATAATACCCTTTCGGGGTACTTCCCATTCACAACATAACAATTAGTCCCATACCTTAGTAAAAGAGATGGTAACATTACATCAATCGATGTTTCGGGAAAAGTTAGTAATGTTTTTGCATCGATTTTATTTATGAATGTTGAACCTTCTTCTTTTGGTTCTTGGGTATATATACCATTTACATTTGTTACTATTAAAAGGTTTGCATTTAGAAGGTGTGATATGTGTGCTGCGATTGAGTCGGATGTTACGTCCCAGCTGCATTTAAATGGATTGTTGTGTTTTAAAAATTGGGATACTGCGAATATTGGGGTTAGGCCTTCTTCGGATATTGTATTTATTTCTTCTAGTGTGTAGGCTATTTTTGTGTGGTTTGTTTTGTCGTTTGTGAGTTTTGCTATTATATCCATGCAGTCTATTGCTGTCCAGTGGGTGATGTTTTGTGAGAAGTTTTGTTCTTTGTCGTATTTTCGTATGAGGTTTGCGAATTCTCCTCCTCCTAGTATGATGCATGAGTTTGTGTTTTTAAGTTTGTTTATTAGTTTTATGGCGTGGTTTGGGAATAGGCTGCCTCCGATTTTTATCACTTGTTTTATACTCATATTCTCAACCATTTTTGTTTCCATTTAAATTAAAGAAAGCATTGATTAAATTAATACTTTCATCATAAAAGTTTCAAATCCCCAGTCACTTTGTCAAGAATTTCATCTTCATCAGGACCAAGTGCCAAAACTGTAACGCTTGATGTAGGTATCTGAGTTCTTCCAGCATCAACTACCAAATAATTAACAATACCCTCATCATCAGCAATTCTTTTAAGTTCCTCTAACTCATCTAAAGTTTGAACCTTCAAAACCACCTTAGCATAAGCCTCATTCTCCCATTTTTTAACCTTATCCTTAGGAGATTTTTTATAAGCGCCAATTGCACCATGACAACATTGAGCAGCAATTTTTCCCTTACGCATTTTCAAATCTGTTCTGACAACCATCACCTGTTTCATAAAAATAACATCCGCCTTTCTAAATTAATTAAACTCATAAGAAAATATAAGAATATAATATTAAAAATATTTTTTCATTAAAAAAAGCTGATTTTCAGATTATCATACATAATTAACATTGTGAATAAAATAACCCCAAATGTGAAATTTAAAAATATAGCTGGTTTTAATGTCCAAATTCAGGGTTATTAAATATTCACATTGAATGCTTATTTTGTCATACTAATGCCATTTCATATCCGACATGATAAAAAAGGCATATGTCCCACCCGCCTAACCCTAAAAATAAAATATAAATAAGTGAAAAATAATTCCTTCTCATTTATACTTATATTATTTGAAAATACACATTGTTTCATCCCGATTCATATCATGATAAAATTCCACCTTATCATCATCAAAATCA
Source organism: Methanobrevibacter thaueri (assembly GCA_015062925.1). Lineage (GTDB taxonomy): Archaea > Methanobacteriota > Methanobacteria > Methanobacteriales > Methanobacteriaceae > Methanocatella > Methanocatella thaueri_C. The sequence goes on along the minus strand of SUTL01000024.1, from coordinate 15,900 downwards.
ACAACTTGAACCATAGAATAAATCTCATCATTTAAATTAGGATTTATATCTTTTAAAATATTCGGATAATCATAAAGCATATCATGATTAAATTCAATTTTCTTTTCATTTTCAAATAAAGCTCCATAATATATTTCCGCTTCCACTAAATCCTGAAACATATGGCTTCCAAAAGATAATTCTGGCATATAACCAACTTCACTATAAGATTCCTCTAAAATAGCAGTGAAATGACTAATGTCTGCAAACACCACCGGAATACCTAATTCAGGAGAACTAGTACCAATTCTACCTGGAACTATTAACATAGCAGTTTTATCATTATTTTTACAATAAGCATTCACATCACTAATTACTCTTGAAAGAGAACTTTTCTGAGCATAAGGGTACTCATAATATTTATGTGCATCAACATAGCAAATTGTATCTATTTTATTTCGCCGTGACATGCCCATAGAAGATTCTTTAATATGGAAGAAAACATTCTCATCCTCAGGCATTTCAATATCCTCATCATTAATTGAAACTTGAAGTGGACGGCATTGTAATAAATTTACATTAAAAGAATTATCCTCACCAACATTAACTGTATATTCAATATCAACAGGATAATCATATGCAGTTTCCAAAATGTTTAAAATCTTTTTCATAACATCAATAAACTCGGAGTTTTTCACAATACCTTCACAATTAACAAATACTATTTCACGGCGCTGTCCACGGTCACGAAACATTCTTTCAGCATCCCTGTCATGTTCAACTAGGATTCTTTTCTCATACCGTGGAATAATATTTAAAGCATCATCAACAGGAATATCATGAAAACTAATATTTTCCAGATCAATAACATCCAAATAATGTTGAGAATATCTGTGTTTTTCCTTAATATCTTTTGCCAAAGTTATCTCAGGTTTATCAAGATTAACTATTCTAGGATAATCTTTTTTAGTTCTATCAACAGCTTTAGTACCAAGACCCATTACAAGTCTTAACATACCTTTACTATTATCCATATCTGGAAGAGGTGAATAAGGACTATATGAAAAACCAACACCTGCTGCTGTTGGGAATAAATAATTCTCATGATATGATCCTGAAACTCTTTGAACCAGAAGAGCCATCTGTTCATCAGTATCATCTAAATTATTTAATTTCCTATATTCTAAAGCAGAAATATTCATAGTACTTGCATATACTATTTTCACAGCTTCTTCAAAACTAGCTAAACGTTCTTCAAGACTACCTCTATTCACACAAAACACAGATTCATATTTGCCCGCAAATGCATTGCCATATCCATCTTCAAGAAAACTACTTGAACGAACAATTATAGGGCTTTGCCCGAAATAATCCAGAATATGAATGAATTCTTTTTTAATTTCATCTGAAAAAACACCATTTTTAAGTCCTTCTTCCAATTCCTTCCCATATTTATAATAACCTTCTTCAGTTCGCTGTTTCACTCGAAGATCCCATAAATCATTGGAAACAATATATGTATAAAATAAATCTGAACCAATATAAAATGAATCATCAGGTTCAATAATATTATTATAAATATCTGGAGAATTCTTTTCAATTATTTTCCTTGCAAGAAGCATTCCACATGATTTACCTCCAACTAATCCGCTACCCACACGACGATTATATATTGTAAGATAATCCTCAAATGTGAAATATTCTTTAATTTTAGAAAGCATTTTCTCATCTTTTGTCATCATTATCTCACAAATTTCATCACAATCATCATCAATATTCTCTCCCTCATCATACTTCATTCTAACCTGAAGCATATATCTCTCCCAGCTGTCTAAAGTCTGACCGTTCTGATATTTATCAGAATCATTAACAGTTTTATAATATTTACTGACTTCCTGGCCTTCCTGTAAAACTTTAACAGAACCTGTTTTTGGATTAAATTTATGTCCTAAAAACATTGTCTTGGAATATCTGTTCCACACTTTTAGGGGGGAAACATAAACTTCATCTGAAATATTGGAGTATACATTTAAAAACAATTGTGTTGTTTCACGAATCTTAGCAATAGCATCATAAGAATGTCTTCCTCGAATAATTGGAAAATAAGCCACGGTATCCAGTTGAAATAAAAATGGGCAGGTAACTTTAAAGAAATTACCCATCATCAAATCTGTTGACCAGATTGCTTGAAGATCACTTAAACAGTCAAAAACATAAAACGCATCAAATCCTTCTTTTTCAATAATCCTGTGAACCTCAAGAGTAAAAGTTTCAAATTGATTATATGGATTTACCTGATATATTTTAATCCCATCACGTTCTATCATACAGAATTCGGTATTAGGATTATCTTGTTCTTTTTCAAGCAATTCAAAATCTTTACTGGTCATTTCTATTAGTGGAGGATGTTTTGCAAATCGAATGTAAATTAAATTCCTATTATCTTCTTTTGCTTGTTTCACATAGGGTTTTACAAAATATGAAAATTCATTTAAATTTGTAACATTCCACACAACATTATCTCCCAGACGAATGTTATCTAAAGCTGTATCAAGTCCGGGGATTCCTGATTTGATTCTTTCAAATGCAGTCATTATATAACATCTCCTTAAATTAATAATTTAATTTAATATTGTTTACTAACCATAGGCACTCCAGTTAATTGAGAAGCTTCCATTGTTAATGCAACCAGATCCTGACGTTCAAGTTTTTCAATATCAGTATTACCTGCTTGCTGAGTTAATGATGTTACTTCCTGAGTCATAGCCTGTATATAATTTGCAACTTGCTCTCCTTTTCTTATAGGGTCCAATCTTCTTCTAAGCACTCTTTCTTGTGTTGCAATTCCTTTAGGACAAGTACCTTCAGAACAGGTTTGGCAAACTTTACAACCTATTGATATTAATGCAGATGTAGCAATATAAACTGCATCAGCACCTAAGGCAATAGCTTTTGCAACATCAGCTCCAGATCTTATTCCTCCGGCAGCTATAAGACTCACTTCACTTCTTAAATTAACTTCTTTAAGAGCATCATCAGCTTTCACAATAGCTTCTATTGTAGGAATACCTGCATGTTCACTAACCACTTCAGGTCCGGCACCGGTTCCTCCTTGCATACCATCCACAACAATTATATCAGCACCTGCTTTTGCCGCAATTTTAACATCCTGCTCTACTCTACCTGATGCGAATTTAACAATAATAGGTATTTTCCAATCTGTAATTTCTCTTAATTGATTGATTTTCATACCTAAATCTTCAGGTCCAACAATATCCATGTGTCTGGCAGGGCTTAATGCTGAAGTTCCTTCAGGAATATTTCTAACCTTAGCTACTTCAGCAGTTACTTTATGAGAAAGTAAATGCCCGCCCATACCTGATTTAGCACCTTGACCTATTTTAATTTCAACCGCTTCTGCATTATTTAAATAACTAGCTGAAACTCCAAAACGACCGGATGCATATTGTGCAATTAATTTATCAGCATAATGTCTTTCTTCAGGAAGCATTCCTCCTTCACCAGTATTGGCAATAGAACCAACTTTACTACTACCAATAGCTAATGCTATTTTTGCTTCTTTACTTAATGCACCAAAAGACATTGCACCAATCATAATCGGAGTGTCAATTTCAATTGGATTTTCTGCAAATCGATCTCCAAGAACTACTGAAGTTTTACAGGATTCTCTGTAAGAATCAATTGGAGGTCTGGATACCTGAGCAGGTAAAATACTTAAATCATCAAATGTTGGAATCTTCCTTGTTAATCCACAACCGCGCACTTTATATGATCCTGTTCGACTTTTACGTTTAATCTCAACCATTGTTGAATTTGACCAGATTCCCCTTCCTTCATCAGCAAGAGGTCTAACATAAATTGCATGTGTCGGACACATTTCTTCACATATTTTACATCCCACACAATTCTCCTGATGTATTGGCTGAGGTTCATCATTAATCACTTCATATACATCATGTGGACAATTAGAATAACAACTATAACAGTTTTTACATGAGGATTTATTAGGATTATCACATAAATACCAGCAACAACCTGGTCTATTGTTGTTCTGTTTACATATTTCTATTTTCCTCTCAACAGTAAATGGCATTTAATTCACCTCCCCTTTCAAATTCCTTAACGGTTTAAAAACTGGACAAACTGAATATTTAGTTCCTCCGGATTTAACAACTTCATCTATATCATTTGTTATTTTCGCATAAGGTTTCCAGGCGAAATATTCATCTTTATCAACAATAAGTGCTTCAGTTACAATTTTATTAGTTAATAAATAATCCAGTAAGGTTGTAACAATAGAACCGTCTTGACCTTGTGTATGTTTTAAAGATTTAACAGATAATATTTTTATAAAATCACCAATTACTTTGGAATTGTCATTTCGCAAATTCTCGGGTATAAATGTTCTTGGACAAACTGTAAAACATGCATGACAATCTGGAGGACATGTTCCTTTTAACCTTGGTTTTGTATCATCAATACTTATTAAATCATCCTTACATATGTATTCACAGGCTCCGCAAAGCACACATGCTCCAACATCAATAACATTAGATTTTAAATCTAAAAAATTAGATTGTGAGATTTCTTTTATAATTGAATCATCAGATTTATTTCTTTGATATAAAACGGGTCTTGCAAAATACTCTCTTTCCTCTATGGTTTCCAGATTTTTAGTTATTTTTGTTTCTGCAAGTTTATTAAGTAATTTAAATTGGGGTTCGGTTAAATCTTTAACTTCAATGAATTTCTGTTTTATTGCTCCATTAACAATTTCCTCACCTTTTTCACTTCTAATTATTAATGTTGACCATCCATCATCAGAACCAATGGATCCTATTGAAATATCAGAGGTTTCTGATGTTAATTCAACACAGATATTACAGTTTTTCCTAATTATTCTTTTAGCTTCAGATAATGGTATTTTCACTGTTTTTTTAGTTTTTAAGAATAAAAATACAAATCCTTTGGTTATTTGGAATTTTTCAATATCATCCATTTTCAAATCATATTCTTTTAATAGATTTCCAAAATATTTATATGAAAAGTTTTCCATACAAAATAAGCCCAGTTTAACATCAATAGGGCTGTCTGTGTAATGTTGTAGTTTGGATGCTGCCATTATTTCACATGGTGTTCCAACTATTGCTATTTTATGTTTGTTCATGTTTATCTCCTCTTCTCCCTATTGTATATTGATTATTTTCTTAAAATTTGTATAATCTATGTCGGTTAGTTCAAAATCATATTTTGTTAGGATTGTTTTCAGTTCTTTTTGATCTTCTAGGGTGGTTTTTTTCATAATAGCATTTTTACCTAAACTTTTCACATCTCCAAGAACATAGATTGTTCCTCTCATAATTGATTCTCCAACATCTTCTGTTGCATCGCCCAGTATTATGAGTTTTCCTCCCATCATTAGCAGTCCGGTCATGTATCCACTGTTTCCACCTATTATCACTGTTCCTCCTTTCATTATTTCTCCGGTTCTTGAACCTGTGCTTCCTTTCACTATCACGGTTCCTCCGTAGATTCCTTGTCCTGCACCGTCACCTGCTGTACCTTCAATTATCAGCTCTCCTTTTGTCATGTTGTCTCCGGCAAACCAACCTGCATTCCCGTTAATATGTATTTTTGGCCCGTTCACCATTGTTCCAACAAAATAACCTGCAGATCCGTTTATTTCAATATCCACATCTTCGGTTAATCCTGCACAAATATTATGCATGGATTCCGGATTGTTAATAATGAGTTTATCATAATATGTGGCTTGTTCTTTAACAGTACGATTTAATTCTTTTTCGGTCATGTTTTTTGCATCAATTACATATTCTTTCATAGATAAAACTCCTTTTTTTTTAGATTGTGTATGCTCTTGTTTCTCCGGGAGCTATTTGTTCTATTTTATCAGAATCAATTACATTATGCAGAGCCATTTCTTCTGAAGCTATTGCGAAAATTTCATCAGTTTCCACCATTACTCCAGGTCTAAGACCAAGTTTGTCTTTTGCAATACCTATCCCGTTTGGTGTTCCCACTAATATTGAAAATGGGCCGTCTAAATCAATCACTGCTTGGTCAAGTGCTTCTTCTAATTTATATCCTTGGTTTAGTTTATCTGCCATATAATGAACAATACATTCTGTGTCATTAAATGATTCAAAGGTATGTCCTTTTCTTTCTAGAGGGTCTCTTATTTTCCAGTAATTGGTAATTTGACCATTATGTACTACGGTTATATCTGGTATGATGTAGCTTTGATATGGGTGTGCATGATAACGATCCACTCCGCTTTCTGTTGCAAAACGGGTGTGTCCTATTCCATGTGTTCCTATTCTGCTTTTAACGTCGAATCGTTCTGCTATATCTTTCACTTCTCCAACATCTTTTATCATTTCAAATGAATGGGAACCGTTGATTACTCGTATATTTTCCAATTCATCTATTTCTCTTATGCAGGGTTGTAAAAGTGAAAAATCATCTAATGTTATTTTACATTTATATACGTCTGAATCTCCTACGGATTTTATTAATTGTTCTTCAAATATTGGGCTAATTTGAGTTAATAATGATTTTAAATTTTCTAATGTTCCTCTTTTTCTTTTCACTTCAATGTTTAATTGATAATAATTTTCGGGGAAATTTAAACTTCCATATATTGCATAACCTGCTGAATCCGGTCCTCTGTGTTGTAATGATTCTAACATTGAGGTTAATGCTTCGCCTACATTGTGGGTTTTTTTATCTTTATATATTATGCCTGCTATTCCACACATTTTAATTCTACCTCCAAAAAATTATTTCTTTTATCATATGCCTTTTAAATGATAAATTAATCGTAAAATAATTATTTTTTACTTCATATGCCTTTTTTTTTTCATCAATATTTGTTTCATATGCCTTTAGAGGATATTATTAAAATATCATATTATTTTTTTTGAATTCCCATTTGATTAAAATAAAAAAATAAATGGGAGAGTTAATTTTAAATAGTTATTTATTATACGTTTAAATATTCGTCTCTTTCATAGTCGAATACTTGTATTCTGTATGCGTCCCATTCGGCTCTTTTAATATTGTAGAATTGGTTAAATACTTTTTCTCCAAGAGCATTTTTAATCACGTCATCTTCTTCTAATGAATGATATGCTTCCCATAAACTGGTTGGTAGATTACATATGCCTCTATCAATAATTTCATCTTCAGTTAATGCGAATAGGTTTTCTTCTGTTGGTTCTCCAGGGTCTATTTTATTATCCATGCCGTCAAGACCTGCTTCAAGTAATACTGCAAATGCTAGGTATGGGTTACATGATGGGTCTGCAGATCTGCATTCTATTCTTGTACCTAATCCTCTTGATGCTGGGATTCTTAGTAATGTTGATCTGTTTTTAAATCCATATGCTATGTAACATGGTGCTTCATAACCTGGTACTAATCGTTTATATGAGTTTACTGTTGGGGATAAGATGGATGATAGTGCCGGTGCATGTTTTAATAATCCTCCGATAAAGTATAGTGCTTCTTGGGATATTTGGGTTTCAGTGTTAGGGTCATAGAATATGTTTTTCCCATCTTTAAACAGACTTTGGTTACAGTGCATTCCGCTTCCGTTTATTCCGAGGAATGGTTTTGGCATGAATGTTGCTTTAAATCCTAAATTATTTACCACTGCTTTTACTGCTTCTTTGAAGGTTATAACTGCATCTGCTGTTTTTAATGCATCTGCGTATTTAAAGTCTACTTCGTGTTGGCCTGGCGCTACTTCGTGGTGACTTACTTCCACGTCAAAGTCTAGTTTTTCTAATCCTAGTACGATTTCTCTTCTTATGTCTGTTCCTTGGTCTAGTGGTTCTACATCAAAGTATTCTGCTTCGTCTGCTGGTATGTAATTTCCATTTTCATCTTTTTTTATGATGAAGAATTCTGGTTCTGGACCCATGTTGAATTGATATCCTCTTTTTTCTGCTAGTTGTAGGGATTTTTTAAGTACTCTTCTTGGGTCTCCGTCGTATGGTTTTCCTTCGGTTGTGAAGATGTCACATATGAATCTTCCAGTACCTTTTGATTCTGGTCTCCATGGGATTGTGGAGAATGTGTTGATGTCTGGTTTTGCAAGTAGATCACTGTCGTTTATGGATGCTAATCCTGCTACTGAGGATCCGTCGAATAGTAATCCGTCATTTACTATGTCTTCAATATCGTTGGCTTTTTTTAATGGTACTGCCATACTTTTTGGTAGTCCATGTATGTCGGAGAATTCTAGTTTTAAGAATTTTATGTCGTTTGCTTCTATTGTTTTTATAATTTGGTCTATTTTGTTTTTTTCGGACATTTTTTCACATCTTTTTTTTCATTTAGTTTTGTATGATTGGGTTTTTTGTGTTTTTATCGTTTTTTTTTCTAAATGAATTTTTAATTATATAAAGTCGGAAATATATTGTCGGAAGGAAGTTTCCTTCCGTCGAATATAATATTTCGATATTATTGATATATAAATGTTTTGTATGTAACAAAAAAGAATAATATATGGGGTTTAATTTCATGTTTTTACATGTTTTTGTTGCTTATTTTAACGTATAATTTAATATTATTAATAAAGGTAAAAATTTCTTGATGTGTGATGTTTATTTTAATTTCAGGTGATTTATAGGGAGTTATTTTTTTGCATGAAAAGTTTTATATACTATGATGTTTATATTTTATAACAATTGTTATTTGTGAGATTAATTATAATTTAGGTGTGCCTAAAAATTTCCGAAACATTTATATACTATGAGAACATACTTATTATACAAGTGATACAAATTTAGGCAAACCTAAATTTTCACTTAAAAAACATTATTAGTCAAATAATAAAAAAATACAATCTCCAAAAAAATATTAAATTAGTTTTCCACAATTTTACTAATTTAATATAAACAAAAAGGAAAATTAATCTGCCAAAATTTTCCAAAACAAAATAATTAGGTGTTTAAACTCTCCTCAAAACAATAAACACCCAATTATTATCTCTTTTTACAGACAAAAAACACCAACCTAATTCAAAAAAATTTAAGTATAAATAAAACCAAATATAATAAACAACAAAAGATAATTTAAAAAACAGGATTAGGGAAAAAACATGAACAGATCAAAAAGACTACTTATTGTAATATTAATAGTGGTTTTCATAGGATTAATAGCAATAATAGCCGGAACACTATTCATCCACCACGACACACAACTCACACAAGGAAACAAAAACATCCTAGTTTGTGCAATCGATGAAAGTGAAGATCGCCCGGGAATGGGAGCATGTGACATGGCATTCATAATCCATCTCGAAGACGGAACACTTAAAAACTACACCGCAGTATACCCTGGAGGAATGACTCACCCAACAGCCAAAGAACCAGAAGAAGCACAAAAACAGGGAGCAGGATCAGCATTACTATTGCATGATGCATTTTGGGATTCCGACAATGAAATTGGAATGAAAAATGCTAAAGAAATTGTAGAATACAGAACAAACACACCAATTGATTCAGTAATAGCAATAAACACAAAAGCACTAGATGCAATACTTGAAGCGGCCGGACCTCTTGAAATCAATGGACAAACAACAAGTGCTAAAGGTATAGATATAATACGTGAAGAGGATTGGGGAAGTGGAATGTCAAGAGCAGATGCAGTGCTGAATATAGTAAAAGCATCAGCAAAAGTTGCCTCTAACAATCCAAATGCAAAGAATGCTATGATAAAAGCTGCTTTGGATCAGTATACTCAAGGTAATATTATTATGGATCAGCAAGGTTCATTTGCAGAGCTTTTAGCATCAAAAGGTTTGGATTCAATATTTTAATAATTTTTTTTAACCTATTATGAAGTATTATTCTTCTTACGTATGTTATAAATTATAACATACGCATATTCCAAATACACTGAACTATCATATAAACTATATTTTCGGTTCAAACCTTTTAATTAAAACTCCCATAAAAACAACAATTAACGGGAAAAAAATTCCATAAATCATAAACATCAACCCAGAACTTACCACATCGCCCATAACAGTTGAACCAGCCATTAACATTATCAAACTTATCACTGGAGCTAAAATAGCTATAAATGTATAAATTAAAATAAAAGAATTCAATTTTTGAGAAAACTCTTTTAATTTAATTTGCATATCAAAAGAAATATCCTTTGCAATTATTTCTAAACTATTAGCTAAGTTACCTCCAACCCTTAATGTCCCTATAATTTGATGTATTGACCTTGTAAGTCCTTCAGATTTCACTCTATGAGTCATTTCAATCAATGCTTTTTCTGTTGTTTCACCAAATTTTATTTCTTCAAGTACTCTGTTGAATTCTTTAGATAGTGACCCATAATTCGCATTTCTAATTGTTAATAATGTATCATGAAGACCTTTCCCGGATTTTAACTCTATACTCATATGTCTTAAAGCATATGGCAATTCATGATTTAAATCACTGTATTCTCTTTGTTCTTTGATTTGGGGATAATGTTTTAGGAAAATATATGTCATTATTATTGTTACAATATAAATTCCACTTATTTCCGGAGATGTTGTTAAAATTAGTATTGTCAGTCCTATGATTAACAAATAGATTGTTTTTCTGTTTGACATGTAGGTTAGTAGTTGTTTTCTAAGTATTTCTGTTTTTGTTGTTTGTTTTTTATATGTGGCATTCGGCTTTTCTTTTGGTTTTGATTTTATTGGTGGATTTTTTATGAGGTTGATGATTGTTAAAGTTGCATCTCCGATGGTTATGAATATGTTTTCCAGCATTTTTTATTCACCTGTTTAGTATGATTCTGTTTAGTGTTTGTTGTGGGTTTTTATAGTATAGTTCGATTATTGTGTTTACATCTTGCACTGAGCGGATGTTTTGATTTATCATGTGTTTTAATATTATTTTCCTGTTTTCTATTTCATTTTTTAGTTCTGTGATGTTTTTACCGGTTAGTGAGGATATTTGTTGTAGGGTTTTGCTTGTTATGCTGATGTTTTCTATTATGTCTTTTTCAGGGTTCCATTTGAATATTTTGTTTAGTTGGATAGTGCCTTCTTCTATGCCAACGATTTCTGCCACTTCACTTATTCTTCTGTATGATGTGCCTGATGGTGTGTATATTCTTTTTTGCATTATTATAAAGTCTATTGCTTGAATCATTATTTGCGGTACTGACATTGGGTTGTTTGTTAGTCGGGTTATTGTTTCTCTTGCACTGTTGGAGTGTAGTGTTCCGAATCCTGAGTGTCCGGTGTTTAGTGCGGTGAATAGGGTTATTGCTTCTTTTGCTCTTACTTCTCCTACTATGATTCTGTCTGGTCGTTGTCTTAGTGCGTTTTTTACCAGATCGTTCATTGTCAGTTCGCCTTTGCCTTCTATGTTGGTGGGGCGAGTTTCCATGCGTATTATGTGTTCATGTGGAATTTGGAGTTCTAATGTGTCTTCTATTGTTATTATTCTTTCGTTTGGGTTTATGAATGCTGATAGTGCGTTTAATGTTGTTGTTTTTCCTGAACTGGTTCCTCCGGATATTATTGCATTTGCGGATTTCACTCCCAGTCCGTCTATGCATAGCCATAAAAATCCTGCAAGGTCGAGTGAGATTGTTTTTGAGTTTATAAGGTCTATTATGGTTAGTGGGTCTTTTTTGAATTTTCGTATGGTTAGTGATGGTCCGTCAGGTGATGCTGGCGGTATTGTGGCGTTTATTCTGGATCCATCTATTAGTCTTCCGTCTAGGATGGGTGTTTCCTGGTCTATTCTTCGGTTTATTTGTCTTGCTATTGTGTCGATTAGGTTTCTTATTTCTGTTTCGTTGTTGAATGTGAGGTTGGTTTTCATCATTCCGTGTTTTCTGTGATATACGAATGTGGGTTTGTCTGTTCCTATTATCATGATTTCTTCTAGTTCGTCGTCTTGTATTAGGGGGTCTATTTTTCCATATCCTATAATGTCTCTGAGGAACTTGTGTGATAAGTTATCTAAATATTCATTTGAAATATCATAATTTTGATTTTCATCATTTAACCTTAACAATAAGAAATTCTTAATGTCATTTAATAATTTCTCTTCACTGACATGGTAATTGTTGCCTGTGGATATAGCTAGATCAACTAAGTTTTCACGAATTTCTCCTAAAAGTACTTTTTCTTCAAAAGTATAATTCTGGGTTATTACATCATATTGTGGTAAAATTTCAGTATTCATAATATGCTTCCTGGTGATTTTTGATTGATAATTACTAATTAGTATTACTAACATATATACTTTTTATTACTAATGAAAGCATTATTACTAACCAATAACAATATTTAAACAGTAATGCAATTTTCAGGTGATTATAATTAAAAATATCAAAGATAAAATCAAATCAATACAGGAATGTGAAAACTGCAAAGACATTCAAATAAAAAAATTCTCACCACTAAAAGAAATAATTGATTTTGAAAAACTAAACGCCAATTATATGCGATGCCAATGTGGAAAAAGACCATTAGACATAATAATGAGTCAAATCTTAAAAATAATGATAGAAGAAGAAATCGCACCAGAAAACGCAAGTCTAAGACGAAACTCACCAATTCCACTATTGGAATTCTACTATACAAACATAAACCCACAATTCATAGGTAAAAAAACATTAATACTGCTCCACCCAGATTTCACAACAAAAACCGCTTCAAGATTAATAAACGAAGTTCCAGAAGTTAAATGTATTTTAAAAGGAAATCCACAAACAACAATAGGACAAAAAGATAAAAACTCAAAAATCAATCATTTTGAAATACTACAAGGAGATGATACACAAATAAATGTCATGCAAACACTCCTCAACGATAAAATAATTATAATAAAACAACAATCCAAACACCACATAGAAGTAACAATGACAACAGAACAAAAACTAATAAGACTCCATAACTACCTGAATACACATGATATTAAAAAAACAATTGCAATAGATGGAATGTGCGGACTCGGAGCACTAGGAATATATCTGCTTAAATACGGATTTGAAAAAGTAATCTTCAATGATATTAATCCTGAAATGATAGAAGCATTAAAGAAAAACCTTGAAATAAATAATATTCATAATAATTATGAAATCTGCAACGAATCATTTGAAAATTTAAACATTCCTCATGCTGATTTATGTGTTATAGATGCATTTCCAGGAATTAACATGGATGAAATCACAAAAAAAGCAGAAAAAATAGCAGATAATATAATAATCATATAAACATCTGCAAATAGATTATAATCGCTGGAATAATCAGAACTCCCATTAAATGAGATTTACCCACACCAATATAATGTGGAAGCATTCCCATGGCAGTGGAAGTGATTAAAGCCAAAGTCATATAAAAAACAGGAGCTTTATAATAAAAAATAAACAAGTATAATATTATAATTTGGAGTAAAATCACACTTATCGATAATTTCTTATAATCAACTCCTCCCATTAATCTGGAAAATGAATCTCCTAATTTTAATGATAAAACAAGTGAAACTGAAACAGCAATTAAAGATGCGAAAATAAAAATCGCCAAATGATTTAAACTCATTTCAAAAATCAAATATGACATATACACTGCTATTCCACTTCTTGGATTTCCAATAATATATATTGCTATTAGTGAAAAAAGACAATCTGAAATATTCAGTCCTGAGGTTGCAAGTAAAAAATTCACAGTATCATCATCGTCATTATCATTTGTTCCACTTGCTGCTTGAGCTATTACTGTTCCCTGTGCTGGTCCAAAACCTGGTAGGAATCCTAAAATTGCACCAGTTATTCCTCCTGCAAATATGCTTTTAAATTTATTATAATCAATATTAAGTTCATAAAATGGGTTTTGATGAGGTATTGTTGATGAGTCGTTTAAGCTGAATAGTATTGTGCTTATTCCGAATAGTCCTGAAAATGTGCACATTAATGTGATTCCGGATGAAATTGGTGTTTGAAAAATTATCCATCCCAGAATTCCGGATAGAATGAATAGTAAAAGTGACCATATAAAATCTCTATTGTTTCTTGTTAATTTCCGAGTTAGGTATATTGATGCTGTGAGTAATATTATCCATGTGAATGGTTTGGAGATGTTGTGTAGTATTGGTAGTGTTATTGCGAATATGGGTAGCATTAGGATTGTTATGATTATTGCTCCAAATCCTCCTACGGATACTATTCTTATTACTTCTTTTGATCTTCCTTCTAATACCATTCTGTGTCCGGGTAGTATTGATGTTGCTGTTCCTTCTTGTGGAACTCCTAATAACATTGATGGTACGAATTCTATTAGGGCGTGGGCTATTGACATTGATACCATTAGTACACATAAAAATTCTGGGGACACGATTGTTAGTAGGTTTGTGGATGCGGCAAATATTATTGCTCCTGCTGTGTTGACGTGTATGCCAGGTATCATTCCTGTTGTTGTTCCTATTAATATTCCTATGAAACATGCTATTATTAATTCTATCATGGATTATTCATTGTTTGAGGTTTAATTTAAAGTTTGTTGAAGTTTTTTCGCTATTTTTATCTTGTTTTGTGAAATTGAAGTTGTTTTAGTATATTGTTTCTATTCCAAAAATTTTAAATGTTAATAATATGTGAATATAATATTATAGGTTACCGGGGGATTTTTTATGAATAAAAAAGTTTTCATTATTTTTTTAATTTTACTGTTTTGTATTTTAATGGCAGGGCCGGTTTTTGCTAAGCAAAAAGTTAAGGTTAAAATTTCGGCTGATGAAAGTATTACTCCTGGAAAGGGTTATATTTGTATTAAGCTGCTTGATAAGTTTGGTAGAGAAATTCGTTCTAGTGGTATGGTTAATTATACTGTTACTGATAAGGATGGTAATTATTGGTGGGTGTATAAGGAGTATGATCATGGTATTCGTGAAAAGTATGTTGGTGGTAAGTATAAGGTTAAGGTGAAGTTTTTTGGAGATGATTATTTTAAGAAAACAAAAAAGGTTAAAAAGATTAAAGTAAAAGCTTATCATAGTCATTCTTTTAATCCTTATACTTATTATGATGATCATAATTGGGGTTTGAATCAGAGGATTGATGATTATATTGAGGATGGTTATTGGGATGAGGAGATTTATGATGATGCGAGTGATTATGATGGTGAGGGGTATTAGTTAATTGAGGTGATAATTGGTGTTTTGATTTTTTTTGGAGGTTTAAACACCAATTATTTCCGTGTTTTTTTTTGGCAGATTTGTATTAGATTAGTAAATTGTGGTAAGCTAATTTAATACTTTATTTTTTAAACTATATTTTTGGAGATTGTATTTTTTGTAATATGTTTGTCAAGTGATTATTTAGGCGTACCTAAATTATGTCACTTGTATTAAAGTTGGTCATCCTAGTATATAAATGTTTCTAAATTTTTAGGTAAACCTAAATTTTTAATTATATCCCAACAACCTCAAAAGCAAATACAAAACCAAAACAACAACTAAAATATAAATACTAGTTTTAACATTAAGAAAATGACTCTTACTAAACTCTTCATCCTGAACATCACCAGACTTCAAAATCCTTTCCTTTTCAAAAGAACATTTCTGATAAATACTCTCCAAATCATTAGGAAGCCTACCATGTTCATTTAACATATTAATGGTCTTATTCAAATATTTAACAGCCTTCTGATCATCCCCTAAATTAACACAACAAAAACCGGCCTTATAATTAAAATTAGTAACTAATTTCAAATCATCTTCAGCAGTTTTCTCATACTTAATGCATCTGTCATAAATATTCAAAGCTTTATTGTACTCTTTAAGATCATATAAAGCATCACCTTTTGAATTTAATGCCAATAAGGTATCTTCATTTTCAAGAGATTTATCCAAATAA
>SUTL01000135.1 GCA_015062925.1 Methanobrevibacter thaueri | reverse complement strand
GTTTAACAGTAGCATTCAATATCAGTTACATTAAATTAAAACAGGCAATTATTCTATTAATATTTGCTTCAATTTTAATGATTATTGCCGGTTTTGTTGAAGTATATTTGACAGTGCCAATTTCACAATTTGTAATTTCAATTTTCGGTTAAATTATATATATGGAATAATTAAAAAAATATAAGATGAGTGATTTTTTATGATAAGATGTGTTTCTTGTGGAGAAGAATACGATGATGATGAAGTAATCTATACTTGTGAAAAGTGTGGATCTGTACTTGAACTTGTTAATGAAATTAATGTTTCAAAAGATATTTTTGACGGTAGAAAAGATAATTTATGGAAATTTAAAGAATGTATTCCTGTAGATGAGAAGAAAATTGTTTCTCTTGATGAAGGTGGAACTCCATTTTGCAAATGTGATAAATTAGGTGATGAACTTGGAGTTAATTTATATGTTAAAGTTGAAGGTTCCAATCCAACAGGAAGTTTTAAAGACCGTGGAATGACTGTGGGCATGACAAAAGCTATGGAATTAGGAGTTAATACTGTGGGTTGTGCTTCAACAGGTAATACCTCAGCATCACTTTCAGCATATGCTGCCCGTGCAGGATTACGTTGTATTGTATTTTTACCTTCTGGAAAAGTAGCATTAGGTAAATTAGCACAGGCAATGTTCCATGGTGCTGAAGTAATGTCAATTAACGGTAATTTTGATGAAGCACTTGAAGCTATGACTGCTCTTGCATTAGAAAAACATCTTTACTTATTAAACTCAATAAACCCTTACAGATTAGAAGGACAAAAAACAATAGGTTATGAAATTGTCCGTGATTTAGGATGGCAAGCTCCTGATAGAATTATTTTACCGGTAGGTAATGCAGGTAATATTTCAGCAATCTGGAAAGGAGTTAAGGAATTTTATGATGCAGGATTTATTAAAGACTTGCCAATGATGACAGGTATTCAAGCTGAAGGTGCATGTCCGGTTACAAATGCATTTAAGAAAAAAGAAAAACGTGTTGTGCCTGTTGAGAATCCTGAAACTATTGCAACTGCAATTCGTATTGGTGCACCTGTTAGTGATATAAAAGCTTTGAATGCTATTTATGATTCCAATGGTTATTCTGAAACTGTAAGTGATGATGAAATCCTTGATGCACAAAAATTACTTGCAAGAACAGAAGGTATTGGAGTTGAGCCTGCTTCAGCAGCTTCTATTGCAGGTCTTAAAAAACTTGTTGATCAAGGAGTAATTGATAAAGGTGAAACAATAACCTGTGTTGTAACTGGTCATTTACTTAAAGATCCTAATACTGCTATTGATGCTTGTACTCAACCAACTCAGGTTGATGCGGATATAGATACTTTAAGAGAGATTTTGTTGAAAAATTAAATTTTGTTTTAAATCTCTTTTTGATTTTAATTTTTTCTTTTTATCATTATTTTTTCATTAAATTTCACACTTTTTCTATATTAAGATATTTGTGAAAAACATTTTAAATTATATAAATGTCACTATTTATGTTAAAATATCATGGTTAGTTATGTTGAAATTTTTGGAATTCACCTATGTAAAACCAATAGATTTATATATAAGCAAATTATAATTATAATTAACAGAATTAAATGTGAGGTGTAATATATGAGTGAATTACCAATAGCACCAGTAGGCAGAGTCCTCAAAAATGCTGGAGCTCAAAGAGTAAGTGACGATGCTAAAGTTGCATTAACCGAAGCTATCGAAGATTACGGTAATGAAATCGCACAAAAAGCTGTCGGATTTGCTCGTCACGCTGGTAGGAAAACTGTAAAAGCAGAAGATGTTAAATTAGCAATTAAATAGATTTGTTGATTAATTTATTCATTTTCTTTTCAGATAGTAATATTTTTATTACTATCGCTTTTACAATTCTTATTTTTATTTTATATATTTTATTTTCAATATTGCTTTAAATCAACTATTTTTACAAAACATTTATATACTATGCAAGCCAATTTATTATTGTCTAGTTCTCTAGAATTATTTCATTAATTACTAAATTTTTATTTTTAGTTATTCTAAAAATTATAAAAATTCAGAAAATATTTGTATTGAAAGTCTAATCCCCCTTATTTTTTAACATATGGGATTATATTTAGTGATATATGAATTATTCAAGAATTAGTATTATAATATTATGATTCGAAAAAAAATAGGATTATAATATATTGCCGATGATGAATAAAAGGAGGTATATATTATGGCAAACATTTATGTAAAATTTGATACACCTGAAGAATTAGCTAAACAAGCTGAAGAAGCATTAGAAACCGCATACTCTACTGGTAAAGTAGCAAAAGGTACAAACGAAGTAACTAAATTTATTGAAAGAGGAGACGCAGCATTAGTTGTTATCGCAGAAGATGTTGATCCTGCTGAAATCGTTGCACACATCCCAGTTCTCGCTGATGAAAAAGAAATCCCTTATGTATACTTACCTACCAAAGAACAAGTAGGTGTTGCTGCAGGTTTAACTGTTGGAACTGCTTCCGCATGTATTGTTGATGCTGGTGACGCAGAAGCTACTGTTACTGAAATCGTAGAAAAAGTTGCAGAATTAAAAGAATAAATAAATTCTTTTAAAGGATTTTTTACGGTGATTTAAAATGGAAGAAGGAACTCCTGCTGAAGTCATTGAAGTTTTAAAAAGAACTGGTATGACTGGTGAGGTAATGCAAATCAAATGCAGAATCCTCGAAGGTAGAGATAAAGGAAGAATTTTAACAAGAAACATTATGGGCCCTGTAAGAAAAGGCGATATTTTAATGTTACTTGATACAATCAGAGAAGCTAAAGAAATTAGAACTCCTTAAGAAGGTGTAAAAGCATGAGAACTTGTTCATTCTGTAATAAAGAAATAGAAGAAGGTACAGGAAAAATGTACGTTAAAAAAGATGGTTCAATTTATTTCTTTTGCAGTAGTAAATGTGAAAAAAATATGATTAAACTCGGAAGAGTTCCAAGAAAAGTTAAATGGGTTAAAGAATGATTCAAAAAAGTTTTGTAATGATGAAACCTGACGCTGTTCAAAGACGTCTTATGGGTAAAATATTATCTCGTTTTGAAGAAAAAGGTCTTCAAATCGTTGCTTGTAAATTAATTCAAATTGATGAAGATTTAGCAAAAACTCATTATGGAGAACATGCTGAAAAACCATTTTTCCCAAGTTTAGTTGAATATATCACTTCTTCACCAAGTCTTGCAATGGTAATTCAAGGAGGAGAAGCTATT
>SUTL01000134.1 GCA_015062925.1 Methanobrevibacter thaueri | reverse complement strand
AACTTCCAACATATAAAGTGCCATCTTTAAAAGGAGTTTTATTACACACATGGGATAAAACAAAAGGCTTTTTGAAAAAAGCAGGAACAATTATTCTTGGAGCAACAATCATCATATGGATTTTAAGTTACTTGCCATTTGGTGTAGAATACGGATCTCAACAAAGTGTTTTAGGAATTATTGGTAGTTTCATAGCACCAATTTTCGCTCCACTTGGATTTGGAACCTGGCAAGCAGGTATTGCAATCCTCACAGGTTTAGTTGCAAAAGAAGTTGTAGTAGCTACATTCGGTACATTAGGTGGTCTTGAAGAAGATGACGAAGATGGTATCAGGGCTTTAGTTCATGATACATTCACTCCATTATCTGCATATTCATTCATGGCATTTTGTTTATTATATGTGCCTTGTTTTGCAGCGATTGGTGCAATCAAACAGGAAACTAATAGTTGGAAATGGCCTTTAACTATGGCTTGTATCACATTTGTAACTGCATATATTGTTTCATTTTTAATTTACAATGTTGGTTTATTAGCTGGATTTGGATAGTGATAATATGAGTAGTAAAAGTGGAATTAGGGGGAGTAAATCTCCGAAAAATGATGGCTAGTATTTATTCTAATCATCATTTTTTTTAGTCATAACTAAATATTTATATATATCTTTAAACAAATTTAAGTATACCTAAATAGTACGTGTGGTGATTAAATGACAAGAACATTAAAAGATGCAAAACCTGGAGAAACAGTAACATTAGTAAAATACCATGATACTGGTGATGTAGGTTTAAGAAGACACTTACTAGGAATGGGATTTGTAAAAGGAGCACAAATAACTCTTAAAAAAGTCGCAACCCTAGGAGATCCAATAGAAATGAACATCAAAGGATATGATGTTTGTCTCAGAAAAGAAGAAGCAAAAAACATTGAAGTCGAATAAACTTCAATATTAATTCTCTTTTTTTTAAAAACAAAGGTAATCCCCATGAAATGTAGAATGTGCGGATTTGAATTCGACGAAAACAAGATAAAAAACAGGGGATGCATAAACTGTGGAAAACACAGTAACTGCAATCAAATCCACTGCCCAAACTGTGGATTCGGAAACCATCCCGAACTTGAAGAAGAATTTGAATTCATAATCAAACTCAAAGAAAAACTTAAAAACAGAAAAAAATCAACAAATTAAACTTTTTTTACTTTTAAAATTTCCTCAACAACCTCATCAACACCAACCTTTTTACAATCAACATCCAAACCATAATCCTTCAACTTATATAAAATTTCAGTAGTAACTGGAGCTTTTAAATGAGCCTTACTTAATAATTCTTTATCAGAAAAAATCTCATGCTTACTTCCACAAGCAATAATCTCACCATCATACAAAACATAAATCTTATCAGCAAACTCATTAACCATCTCAATATCATGAGATGAAATAACAATACTAATACCATCAGCATTCAATTTATTCAAAATATCCAAAACCTTATCCACGCCCTCAGGATCAAGACCTGCAGTAGGCTCATCAAGAATCATAATATCAGGTCTCATAGCAACAATCCCCGCAATAGCCACTCTTTTCTGCTGACCACCACTTAAATGATGAGGAGTTTTATCTTCAAAACCCTTCATACCAACCATTTCCAAAGCCTCATCAATACGCTTTTCAACCTCATCATAATCAAGACCTAAATTCATAGGTCCAAAAGCAACATCCTCCTTAACAGTTGGAGCAAACAACTGATCATTTGGATCTTGAAAAACAATACCTACTTTCTGCCTCACTTCAAGAAGCGTATCACGTTCAAAAACAATTTTCTCACCATCTATTTCAACATGACCTGATGTAGGTTCTGTTAAACCATTGAAATGGGAGAATAATGTTGATTTACCAGCACCATTAGGACCCATAATCGCTATTTTATCTCCTTTTTTAATTTGAAGATTAACATTTCTTAAAGCTTGTGTTCCATCAGGATATGTGAAAGATAAATTTTTTGTCTCTAAATGAATATGTTCCAAACTATCACCTAATTAAGTGCGAAATTTCTACCGAAATAACCTAAATTTCCAGAATATTTAATAATAATGATTTCTAATAAAATAATAAGAATTATAATTGAAAATATGTATATATAATCTATTTTTTCAGGACTTTTCTTCTCATCAAACATTTCAGAAGCATCTGAAAAACCACGACTAACCATACTTTTATGAACCCTTTCTCCCTGTTCATATGATTTTAAAAACATCATACCAATAGTATAACCAACCTGCTTAACTCTCCATTTATAAGAAGTATTTTTTGAATGAATACTGAAATTCCTTGATTTTTGGCTTTTACGGATAGCTGCAAGCTCATCAACAAATAAAAATAAAAACCTAACCATAATTGATAATATCATTGCAAGATCTCTTGGCATTTTTAACTTTCTAAAAGAACTTGCCATTTCCTGTAGGGGAGTTGTTGATGAATAAAGAATAATTGCAGTTAAAGAAACTATCATACGAGTTAAAAGCAATATTGCCCAATTAAGACCAAAATCAGTAATATGTAACCATGAATAACTCCAAATAATATTTCCTGGCTGAATAAATGGTTGAAATATAATGATGGCTCCACCAAAAGGAAGTAACATTAATAATCGTTTAGCTGAATCCCAATATGATAAATCAGCTATTTTAAGTAGTATTAACAACATTATCTCTAAAATTATTGGAATAAAAAGTTCTTTTGCAATAACACATGTTAGAATTATGAGAATTGTTGAAATTAATTTAATGCGCCCTTCTAAATTATGTATGGGGCTGTTTTTCGATGCTAAATCATCAAATCGCATTATTTGTGTTATATCTACCATATTATATCTCTTAATTGTAAATTAAAAATTTTGAAAAAAAAGAAAAAGTTTTAAAAATAGAAATTAAATTTAATTTCTACTTCTAACAACTTCTGCAACTACATAACCTAATCCTAAGGTTATAATTACCCCAATAATCAAGGCCACTATTTGAAGTCCTTGATTTTCCGGATCATTAGCAAATGCATAATCTGGGAAATATGCATTAGGGATTCCATTAACTTCTTCTACTGAGAAATCTTCTGGAACTCCAGAATCTTCTGCTGATTTTTCTAATCCGTCTGGGTCACCAGATGCAATGTATGGTGAAAGAACACAAATTATAACACAAATTACGATTGCAATTCCGATTAATGTTAAATCTTTTTTCTCCATTTTATGCATCTCCTTCGATTTGTTTGGTTTCATTGTTCCA
>SUTL01000133.1 GCA_015062925.1 Methanobrevibacter thaueri | reverse complement strand
TATGATGAAAAAGGAGATTTGGAAGTTTCAAGAATCATGGCGGAATCTGTAAAAAAATTAAGTGACTGTGACATAGCTATCAGAACTACAGCAGGTGTGGGCAGAGGCGGAATAACCATACTTACCGATGAATATCAAATAACTACAACCACCGACATATACGCTGATCTTAATGAATTAAACAGCGAAGATCTGTTCAACAGATCAGAAAACGGTATCAAAAAAACATTGAAAATATTATTACTTTTTTTAAATAAGGATTTTGAAAAAATAGAATCTTTAAAAAACATTAAAATAATTAAGCTTTAGGGGGGATTCGAACCCCCGACTTCCACCTTACCAAGGTGGCGCTCTACCGGCTGAGCCACTAAAGCAATATCGAGTAAAAAAAACAAAATAGTGCAAGGGAAGGGATTCGAACCCTCGAAGGCCTATACCAGAGGATCTTAAGTCCTCCCCCTTTGGCCGCTCGGGCACCCTTGCATACAATATTGATATTGTACCCCATAGTATATAAACATTACGGTATATTCCCAAAATTTAAACCAAACCATTATTGAATGAATATAACCATAATGAAACAGAAGTTAAAATTAGAATTACAATCACCCAAATAACAACAAATAACTTCTTAGGGTCTGATTCTCCTTTTGTAAAGTATTTTTCACCTTTTACATCACTTGACCTTTCACGAGTGTTTTTATAGAAATCATCATTCCTCAAATAATTGTAGAACATTCTGGTAATCAAATAAAATATGAAAAACATTACAAGTCCTACAACCGGTAGCAGACCGCCATTCAAAAACATGACTGATACGGATGAAAATAAAAGACCCAAAAATATAAAAAACAGCGCGGATAGGATTATTGAAATAGTCTTGTTGAAAATCATATTTACACCATTAATATTTTAGAACTTCTTTTGTAATAAAGTTTAGGAATGCCTAATAAAATATTACTAAAAAACTATATAAAGATTAAACTTATTATATTTAATTATATTTTTTAAAAAAACTCAAATGGTGTATTAATTGAAAATAGATATGGAAGAATGCGGAGTTTGTGAAGATTGTATTGACGTATGTATGGAAGAGGCCATTAGCAGAAAGGCTTACACCATAATTATTGATGCAGATAAATGTGATAACTGCGGCGAATGTGTTGACGTTTGTCCTGTTGGAGCAATCTACGAAGAATAACGATTATTATGAAGATAAAATTTACCCTAATTGATTATTTGATAATTATTTTAGTGATCTGTGCAGTAATTTTTGCATTTATACACATTACAACAGATGACTCTTCAAACATTCAAAAAACCGCTTTTGATGCATCAACACTAAGTAAACTACCTGAAACTTATTTGAATTATTATAAAGATGGATACATTGTTAAAGCCAGTGTTGATGGTTTTAATTCAACAAATGGAGAAAAAACTACACTAAACGGTACCGTAAAATGGGTAGATGAAGGATCCAGCGTAAAGGTTTTAATTGAATCAGGCAATGAAACCTACCTCACAGGATTATATAAAAATGTCCAGAATGCCGATATTTATATAGATACAATATCCATTGAGACTGACGGAAGCGTTTATGACAATCTAACCGAATTTAAAATCAAACCTCAGAATATAACTTCATTAAATGATTTGAGAAAAAATCTAACCAACAGCAATTATGAAATTTCCACTACAATATCCGTTGATTCCATCAGCAGTGAAAAGATACAGGAAATTGAAAATATTCTATATCTGCACGGTAAACGAATTGCCATCAAAACCCTAGCTACTGAAATAGATTACCAACTGGTTATTTCAAAAGCAGACAAACAAACATTAGATGATGGAAACTCTGTTTTAGGAAACATTAATGGAATCACTGACCCTATTTCCATCAGAGTTTATAACTGCAGCGACAGCGATATTGAAAATATAAAAAATAACTATGAAGTTATCAATATTCGAACGTTTTAAGTTGTGTGAAGCATGAGTGTGATTTATTCTACTTTAACATCATTAATAAATAAGATTAGTGATGAATTTCATAAATCCTTTTTATTTACAACAATATTTGCTATTTTGGGATTTATTGAAGACCAATGGGTGAATAGCTTTTTTAAAAAATTATATCCAAGCGAAAACTTCTTAAATTTTTTAAATAAAAATCAAATCCTTAAAAATCACATTTTCAATCCATTGGTAGTGCTTTTTATCTTTGCAATTTTCTTGCTATTGGCCCTTAACTCAGTTTCAAACAGTTTAGCAATAACATTAATGTTGGCATTTGTAGGATTTTTTATAGGATGCGCAATTATTCCAAGATTTTTCTTAAAAAATGATTTCGACAATTTTCTCCAATTTAAGAGAAAAGATATTTATTCAATAGGATTCTGTTTAATTTTAATAAGCATTATATTTTTCTTCATAAGCATTGCTTCTGTTGGAGGAATACCTCTTTTAAAACCATCAATAAGATATTTGTTAAAACCTATATTCACAATGCCGGTATTTTTAATCATACCTGGAACATGCCTTGTGGCCAGTGCATATCTAAAAGATTTTCAGGATAATGAAATTACCCGATCACAGGCAAGATTCAGATTCATATTTTTGCTAGCTATTGACTGTGCATTTTTATTGCTTCTAGGTTACAGGACACCACTACTTGCAGCATTTCTCATCATAATTATCATAGGTTTCTATGGAAATATTGTTTCTGTTTGGGAAGTTGTTATAGGAGCACTAATTGGTGTAGGTGCAATAGTTGGAATTGGTTATTTTCGTTCACTTGGAGAATTGACAATAACATCATCAACCAGTCCAATATACACACTCCAATCAAGAGCCGATTTTACACTTCATGTATTGAACCTGCTTGACTTTATCGGAGGAAACTTCGGCCTGACTCACGGACATATGCTGGCAAGTTCAATCCCCGGAAGCGATTTAGGTCCACGGATGATGGTCGGAAAATTAATTGCATGGAGAACTGAAGTAACAGTTACCCCCACACTGATCGGCCAAATGGTAGTCGATTTCGGTAAGGTTGGAGTTTTCCTTGAGATGGCCATATTAGGATTTATTTTAGGAATTGGATTTAAAATAATGCAAAAGACTAAAAACTATTTTTATATTGCAATTTACTCACTGATTTTAACATACTCCATTTTAGGTGTTGAAACCGGAATTTTAGACATACAAGTTTTATTATACTTTGCAATAGCCATTTTCATTTACTTAATTAACATCACAAAATCAAGAATTTAAGCTGATTTTAAACATTCAAGTA
>SUTL01000023.1 GCA_015062925.1 Methanobrevibacter thaueri | reverse complement strand
ATTCAATCGTGTTGGAATTGCTGGATTTGAAAAAGATGGTATAATCTATTGGGTTCAGGCTTTCGGATATAAATAAAATTAAATTGAGAGAAAATAATCATAAATTTCTCTCATATCTATTTTTTTTAAATACAATTTTAATTTTTTTTCATAGAAATATTTTTCAATATCTCAGGTTATTTTCTTTTACTTTTAATTAACTTTAAAAAATATAAAATTCATAATTACTTATTGTATAAAATATTACTTATTAGGGGACATAAATATTGTTAGATATAAAGTTATTCAGAGAAAATCCACAATTAATCATAGACTCTGAAAAAAAGAGATTCAGAGACATAGAAAATGTAGAAAAAGTAATTGAATATGATACTTTATGGAGAGAAGGTGAGAAAAAACTTAATTCACTAAGATCAGAGAAAAATAAATTATCCAAATCATTTAAAAAAGCAAAAGAAGAAGGTAATTTAGATGAAGTAATTAAAAGATCAAAAGAAGTGGCTTCTGAAATTAAAGAATTAACTTCAAAAAATGCCGATTACCTTAAACTACGTGATGATTACAGATATAAAGTGGGTAATGTTATTGATGAGGATGTACCTATATCAGATACTGAAGATGATAATGTTGTAGTTAAAACATATGGTGAAAAACCTGATTTTGATTTTAAACCATTGAATCATGTTGATTTAATTGAATCAATTGACGGGGCTGATTTGGAAACAGCTGCAAGTATTGCCGGTGCAAGATTTTATTATTTGAAAAAAGATATTTTACATTTAAATTTGGCTTTAATCCAATTTGCTTTATCTGAACTTGAAAATGAAGGTTATATTCCAATGCAAACACCATTCTTTGTGAAAGGAGAGGTTGCAGCTGAAACATCTGAACTTGGTGAATTTGAAGAAACTTTATATAAAGTTGAAAATGAAGATATGTATTTAATAGCAACAGCAGAGCAAACATTAGCTGCACTTCATAGGGATGAAATTATATCACCTGACATGTTGCCTTTAAGATATTGTGCTCTTTCAACTTGTTTTAGGAAAGAAGCCGGTTCACATGGTAAAGATACTTTAGGAATATTCAGGGTTCATCAGTTTGAGAAAATTGAACAGTTTATTTATTCCTCTCCTGAGGATTCTAAAAAACAACATGAGCATTTAATGAATGTTACTGAGGGTATTTATCAGAAATTAGGTTTACCTTATCAGGTTATTGCTATTGTTTCTTCTGCATTAAATGATAATGCAGCTATTAAGTATGATTTGGAAGCATGGTTCCCTGGTTCAAATACTTATCGTGAATTAGTATCATGTACTAATTGTAAGGATTATCAGGCTCGTAAAACTAAAACTCGTGTGGGTAGAGCGGGTTCCGGTGATGCTCAGATTTTACATACTTTAAACAGTACTGCTATTGCAACTGAAAGGACTATGTGTTGTATTTTGGAGAATTATCAGCAGGCTGATGGTAGTGTTAAAGTTCCTGATGTTCTAGTACCATTTATGGGTGGTAAAACAGTTATTGAGGCTAAAAAATAATTTTTTAGTTTTCATTTTTTTTTTAACTTTATTGTGCAAGAATTCTCCGGCTTCTACAAGCCGGAGAGGTTCAAAGTGGGAAATATGGGGTGATGGTTAGTTAATATTATTCAGTCCCATGTATCCTGTGCTTCTTTTTTTCCATTGAATATATCCAGATCAATGGCTTTATTTTTAAATGATACAATAATTGTACATATTGCATCACCTGTTACATTAACTGCTGTTCTGAACATATCTAATAAGTGATCAATACCCATTATTATACCTATTGCCTCTACTGGCAGTCCAACTGAGTTAAATACCATATTTAATGTTATTAATCCTACTGATGGAACTCCTGCAGTACCTATTGATGCCATCACGGCAGTGAATATTACTGTGAGTAATGCTGATGTTCCTAAATCCATTCCATATGCCTGTGATGCAAACATAACTGCACATCCTTGCATGATTGCTGTTCCGTCCATATTGATGGTGGCTCCTAATGGAATGGTGAATGATGAAACTTCCCGTGAAACACCAAGTTCTGTAAGTTTTTCTATGTTTAATGGTATTGTTGCATTGGATGTTGAAGATGAAAATGCGAAAAACATTACTGAAATGAATTTTTTAAAGAATCGTATAGGGTTTAAACGTGTTAAAATAACTAGTAATGATGGATATACGACAAAGGCCTGTATAGCTAATCCTATTAGTACGCAAATAACATATTTTGTTAATGGTATTAATCCTTCAAATCCTAATGATGCAAAGGTTTTGGCCATTAAACAGAAAATTCCAATTGGGGCGAATTTCATTATTATACGGGTCATTTCCATCATTACTGTATTTGATTGTGTGAAAAAATCATTAACTAATTTGGTTTCTTCCCGTAATTTAGCTAATATTACACCTATTATCACTCCAAATATGATTACTGGCAGCATATCTCCATTGGCAAGTGCATTGAATGGATTGTCAGGTATTATGCTTAACACTGTATCTGTTGCAGTTATATTGGTTGTGATGTTTGTTTTTACTATTGCAACCATATTCAGGCCTTCTCCAGGTTTTATTATTCCTGCTATTAAAAGGGCTATTGTAACTGCAATTCCTGTTGTTAGTAGATAGATTAATATTGTTCGCCCACCTATTTTTCCGATTTTTTTAATATCGGATATGGAGGCCACTCCTACAACTATTGAAAAGAATACTAGTGGTACAACCAGCATTTTCATTAATTTTATAAATCCGTTTCCTCCAAGGTAGAATACATTGTTTATTAGAATTATGTCTTTGATAAATGGGTCTTTTAGATAGAAATTTAGTAGTAATCCTGTTATGAATCCCAGTATCATTCCTATTATCATCCAGTTTCCTAAGCTTATTTTTTTCAGTTTTGAAATCATTTTTTTTCCCACTTCAGCTTTGTTGTTTGTATAGTTATATATTGTATTTTTTTATCTTAAAATTTTTTTCTTAAGTATGTAGTTTATCATTATAATTTGTATATTTTTCATTGTTTATTTATTTTAATTGAATATATTTTATTTAATATCAAAAACTTTATAATATATAATTTAACAGACAATTAATTATAAAACAATTGAGGTTTTTAAAATGAATTTGAATAAAATTTTTATAATCAGCATATTACTGATTATTATAACAATTGGTGCTGTAAGTGCAACAGAAAACATTGGTAATAGTACTGATGAAAAACTTAGTGAAGCACCAGATATTGCTTTGGAAAATGATAATGAGGATAAATTAAATGATCCGGATTTAAGTAAATTTAATGTGAAAATCACAGATAAACAAATCGATGTTAATGATGATGATGCTGTGATAGTTAGTTTTGACTGGCCGGACTTTGTTAATGAATCAAATGCATATGTTAAAGTGGATGTTGTGGGAGGTTCAGGTCATGAATACTATAAATCTCTTGGAATCACCACTCAAAATGTTACTTTAGGGGAATTTTATATATCTGACCCTGGCACTTATAATGTCACTGTTAAATATGGTGGATCTGCAGTTTTTGGTTATGATGAAGTAAGTCTTTTAAATGGAAGTTTCATTGTAACTAAATCTTGTACTCCAAGTGATTTCATTGAACTTTACAGTAAAACAATCACCGACCCTTCAGATTATGTTTCTAATGTTTATGATAAAGTAGGAACTTGCCTTATAGGTGCAGTAACTGTTTTTTCTGATAATACTACTGTATATTCAAAAGTATTTAAAGAGGTGGATAATATACCAGCCATCAGAATCAATTATTCTAATTTAACCTCTACTTTAACTGGTTCTCATAATATTAAAGTAGTATATAATAGGGAAGTTGATGGTAAAGAGTATTCCAAACAGGCAGTTATATCTTTTGGATCTAAAACACCTACTGCAGATGATTTCATAGACTTATATAATGATACTGATATTATGTATGATGATGATATTATAACAATACTTCATGATTCAACTTCCTCTGCTGGACTTGATGGTGTAGTATCAATATACATCAACAATACATTAATATTCAACAAAAAACTTTCAGGACATTACGGGGAAGATGTAGCTATAACTCCTGAAAATATTTCCGGATTCTTTGATGGAACATATAATGTAAAAGTAGTATATAAAAAAACAAATGGAAAAGAATATTCCAAACAGGCAGTAATTAACTTTTATGACATTTACGGTTCAGCATTATTACCATCAGTACTCACATCTTCAGATGTAACAACCACTTATAATGGAAATAAATTCATCATTGCCACTTTAAAAGATAATATGGGTAAACCAATTAGCGATGCAATTGTTTCAATTAGTATTTGGGGAGTTACTGTTCCTTTAATCACTGATAGTAATGGTCAGGTTAAAATAACCACAAACGGTTTGGATGCACAGAAATATGATGTTGAAATTAAATTTGATGGAAATGAAGTTTACGAATCATCTGCAACATCTATTAAAGTCACTGTTTTAAAAGCAACATTAAAATTAACTGCATCTAATAAAAAATTCAAAAAATCAGTTAAAACTAAAAAATACACTGTTACTCTTAAAGATAATTCAGCAAAACCATTAAATAAAATAACACTTACCTTAAAAATCAAAAATAAGAAATTCAAAGCAACCACCAATGCAAAAGGTAAAGCAACTTTCAAAATCACTAAATTATCTAAAAAAGGTAAATTCCCAGCTACAATTACATTTGCAGGTAACAGTTACTATAATTCATTATCTAAAAAAGTTAAAATAACAGTTAAGTAAAATGCATTAAATGCATTTTACAAATTCTATTTTTTTTTTAGGAATAATTTTTTTAATTATTACATTCCATATTATATTCTATGAAAACTATTGTGATTAATGCAAGTCCAAGAAAAAAATGGAATACTGCAGAAATAATGCAATCTGCCATGAAAGGTGCTGAATCAGTTGGAGCTGAATGTGAATACTTTAATTTATATGATCTTGTTTTTAAAGGATGTAGAAGTTGTCTTGCATGTAAATTAAAAGAAAAAACAAAAGGAAAATGTTACTGGAAGGATGATTTAACACCATTAATTGATAAAATCCTCGATGCAGATGCACTTCTTATAGGCTCACCAATATACTTCGGACAACCCACAAGTGAATTCAGAGCATTAATAGAGCGATTAATATTCTGCATAATGTCATATGATGATGGGACAAGTTATTTCACAGGTAAAGTGAATATTGGAATATTCTACACCATGAATGCTCCTTTAGAATTCTACGAACAATCAATGGAGGAGAGTTTGAAAACAACAGAATATTTATTCTCATTTTTAAATGGTGAAATAATAACATATCCTGTTTGTGATACAATACAGGTAAGTGATTATTCTAAATTTAACATGGCGGGTTTTTCACAGGATCTTAAAGAAAAACAATGGATTTTACAATTCCCAAAAGATTTGGAAAAAGCATTTGAAATTGGTGCGGAGCTTTCAAAATGAAAACAATAGTTATTAATGCAGGTCCTAAAAGAAAAGATATTAATGCCCAATTAGCAAAATCATCAGCTGAAGGTGTGAAATCACAGGGTGGTGATGTTGAATATGTGGATTTGTATAGGATGGATTTGTCAGGTTGCAGGGTTTGTTTGATTTGTAAAAATGATGATGAAATTTGCAGATGCTACTGGAAAGACACATTATCTGATTTAATTGAAAAAATCTTTAACAGTAACTGTCTTATAATCACAGTACCTATATTTTTTTCACAACCAACAAGTCATTACATGGCATTTCTTGAAAGATTAATATACTGTATGGTTTCTTATAAAAAGGGTAATAAATTTAAGGGTAAAATCAATGTAGGACTAATGTATACGATTAATTATCCTAAGGATTATTTTGAAAAATCAATTAAACCTAATCTTAAACAATCAGAGGATTTGCTTAAAATGTTTAATGGAAAATTGATTATTGAAACATTTTCCAATATTTCAAAGAATATGCAATCTCAATTATCCTCTGATGAATTAAAATCAAAAGAAGAGCAATTGAATTTGGATT
This sequence comes from Methanobrevibacter thaueri, assembly GCA_015062925.1. Classification (GTDB taxonomy): domain Archaea; phylum Methanobacteriota; class Methanobacteria; order Methanobacteriales; family Methanobacteriaceae; genus Methanocatella; species Methanocatella thaueri_C. Next base: position 21,212 of record SUTL01000023.1, on the reverse strand, counting down.
TAAAAAGAGCTTATGATATTGGTGTTAATTTGATAAAATAATAGTTAATAGGGTTAAATTTCAACCCTATTTAATCTAATTTTTTTCATGTTTCATTCATCATCTAAAAACAACATAACGCCTTCAATGATTAAAACAATACCAATTATCATAGCAATATATATTGGATTGTTAAATGAGAATATTCCAAGAGCTATTAAAAGAATTCCCATCAGTAAAACAAGAATTGATGAAAATGATGATAGTTTGGTCATTTTAGATATTAATCCTCCTAATCCGAAGATAATCATTATAAATCCAACAATATAACATTGTATTCCGATAAGGAAGGATAATGCATCAATGTAGAATACAAATATGAATCCCAGTATAACTGATATAAGTCCAATAATAATTGCAATAGTTGAATAAGTAGTATAGGTTTTTCTTAAATTCCCACCCATGAAAATAGCGGAAATACCGAAAAACAATAAACTCAAACCAACAATAATTGAAACTAGTTCTGCGGAAAATATTGGGAATACTATAAATATTAAACCTAATATAATAGCTAAAATTCCTGCTCCTCTATTAACACTCATTATTTTACCTCCTGTCTTTTAAATATAATTATATATATGACTAATAATATTATTTATTATTATGGTTGATTTTGAACAAATTATTAAAACAAGAAGAAGTATAAGGGAATATACATCTCAGGATGTTAGTGATGAGGATATTTTAAAAATACTTAAAGCTGGAATGCAGGCACCAGGTTCAAGACTGGGTGCTGAACCATGGGAGTTTGTTGTTGTTAAAAACAGAAAAACGTTGGATAAATTGGCTGAAATTAAACCAAGAGTTAAAACAGCACCGGTTGCTATTGTACTTGTTGCAAATATTGAACGATCCTTTTATAAGGGTGTTTGGCAACAGGATATGAGTGCTGCTGCTGAAAACATGTTGTTGGAAGCTGTTAATCTTGGATTAGGTGGACTTTGGAATGGAGTTGCTCCTGAAGAAGAAAGAATGCTTGAAATTGGAAAAATAATTGGAATTAATGATATTTCTGAGTTAAAACCATTCTGTATTATTACTATTGGTTATCCAGCTAAAAACTTTGAGAATAAATTCATGGATAAATTTGATGATGAAAGGATTCACTATGAAAAATACTAAATTTGATTTTGAAAGTGTAGTTGACAGACACAATACAAATTCCCTTAAATGGGATTTGTTTGATGATGATCTTCCGATGTGGGTGGCGGACATGGATTTTAAAGTTTCACCTGCAATTCAAAAGGCAATTATTAAACGGGCGAATCATCCTGTATATGGTTATACTATTGTTCCTGATGAATTATTTGATGCTTATATTAATTGGTGGAGTTCACGTTATGATTTTAAAATGTCTCGTGAGAATATGTTATATTCTATTGGTGTGATGCCGTCAATATCATCAATGATTCGGTGTTTAACTGATGAGGGAGATAATATTTTAATCCAATCTCCTGTTTATCATGTGTTTTTTCATGTTATTGAGGATAATAATCGTAATGTTTTGGAAAATGAATTGGTTTTTGATGATGAGAAGTATTCTATTGATTTTGATGATTTGGATGTGAAATTATCAAAGTCCAGGATGATGATTCTTTGCAATCCTCAAAATCCTGTTGGGAAAATTTGGTCAAGTGAGGATTTAAGTAGGATTGGGGAGTTGTGCAGAAAACATGATGTGATTTTAATTTCTGATGAGATTCATTGTGATTTAACTGATCCTGGTGTTAAATATAATCCTTTTGAAATTTCAAGTGATTATGATAAGGTTATTACTTGTTTGTCTCCGTCAAAATCATTTAATATTGCGGGTTATCAGAGTTCTATTGTTCATGTGAAAAATAATGCTCTTTTAAATATGATTAAAAGTCAGATGTTTGTGGATAATTCCAGTTCATGTAATGTATTCGCCACCACTGCTGTTGTTGCGGCTTATAGGGATTCTCAGGATTGGTTGGATGAATTAAGAGAAGTGTTATATGAGAATAAACAGATTGTTAAGGATTTTTTAAATCAGGAGTTGTCGGTAATTAGGTTAATTGAATGTGATGCTACTTATTTGTTATGGTTGGATTGCAGGGCTTTAAATGTTTCATCTAAAGAATTATCTAATTTTTTACGTGAAAATCAGGGTTTGTTTTTATCTGTTGGTTCTGATTTTGGTGAGTGTGGAGATGGTTTTTTAAGGATGAATATTGCCTGTCCTGAAAAGTTATTACGGGATGGTTTGGTTAAGTTAAAAGAGGGTGTGGATGCTTTTAATGGTTGTTGATGAAATTTTCTATTAACCAGTCTGATATGCTTATGTCTGAGTCATATCGACTTATTTCATCTTTTTTAAACCATTTTGCTTTTATAATTTCATCTCCATCAACTTTTATATTTCCGTTTTTGTATTCTGCTGTGAATGCTAACATTAGTGAGTTTGGAAATGGCCATGATTGGCTTTTTTGATATTTTAGGTTTTTAATTTCAATCCCTACTTCTTCTAGGACTTCTCTGTGCACTGCTTCTTCTATTGTTTCTCCGGGTTCAACGAAACCAGCTATTAATGCGTATCGTATATTGTTGTGGTAGCTGTGTTTTGCCATTAGTAATTCATCCTCTTTTGTAATTGCCACAATAATTGCAGGAGCGATACGGGGATAGTGCACTTGACCGCATGAAGGGCATTTTAACATCATGTCTTTTTCATCTACTTGTGTTTTGCTTCCACATCGTCCGCAAAACTTATGTGATATATACCAATCATTAACCAGAACATCTATTGAAGCCATATGATAAGTATCATGACTGATATCATAAACATCCTTCAAATCATAAAAACCATCATCACCATCAACATTAACAACAAAAACATCTCTGCTGTGATATTTACCAATAAAAAGAATAAAATTAGGATTAAAACCATCAACAGATTCCATTAAATTTCCATCATCATCAAGTAACAATTCTCGATTCTCATTAAAAATAAAAAAATAACCATCATCATTAAAATAAGAATCACTAAAACCAATCTGATAATCCTGATAAAGAGACTTGTCTATCATATTAAATAATATTGTTCAAAAAAGTTAATTAATATTATAGTTTATATTACATTAATGATAAAAATTAATAATGGTGATATAATGGTATCTGAAAAAATGGAAAAAGCACTAAACGGTCAATTAAACGCTGAAGTATACTCCGGATATTTATATTTATCCATGGCAGCTTACTTTGAAGATGAAGACTTAGCAGGTTTTGCAAACTGGATGAGAGTCCAAGCAGAAGAAGAATTAGAACACGGAATGAAATTCTATGATTACATCATAAGAAGAGGAGCAAGCGTAACCTTAACTGCAATTGAAGGACCACAAACAGAATGGGAAAGCCCACTCAAAGCATTTGAACATGTACTTGAACATGAAAAAATGGTAACTGGCCTAATTAACGACTTAGTTAACTTAGCAATTGAAGAAAAAGACCATGCAACCAACAACTTCCTCCAATGGTTTGTTGAAGAACAAGTGGAAGAAGAAGAAAACGCAATGGAACTACTCGCTAAAGCAAAACTTGCCGACGGCGATAACAGATTAATTTATGAATTAAACAAAGAATTAGCTGGAAGAACACCATCACAAGACTAGATTTAAAAATCTAGTCCTACCACTTCTTTTTTTTGGTGATTATAAAATGTATCCTGAAGGTCCAACAGATAAAGCACAAATAGACTCAACAAAATACAACTCCAAATTATTAGGTGAAAATGATAAAGGAAACGTCTACATACACGCTCCATTGGGCAACATAGAATCGGAAATTAAAATCGCATACCTAATAGGAATGCACCCCCTAGAAAGCAAATCACACAGAGCATTATTTGAAAAATTAAACTCAAATAAAAACCTGAAATACACTTATTATATCTATAACATAAACGTTAAAGATAAAAATTCACAAAGCGAAGGACGCCTTGAAGGCCAATTACTAGCTCAAGAATTCGTAGCACCAGATATTATTAATCAAAAATATGATTTATTCATAGATATTCATTCAAACAGAGGATCCATGGGTCCTGGAGATTATAAAATAACAAATTTCGTCTTCGCACCAGGATTTGATGATAAATCATCAAAATATATGAACAACATACTCAATGAATTTAATGAAATTGTTTATTATGCACCGGAATTCAGATCAAGCCCACCATTCATAACCGAACCCACATCAAAAGCAGGAATTCCAACAATAGTTTATGAATGTTACTCATATGAACCAATGAACACCACATATGATTTAGCAGAAAAATTAATAAATATTGTAGATGATTTGAAATTTTAAAGAATTTTAAATAATAGTATTTTTATATCTAATAAATATGAGAAAACAATTCATCTATATTATTCTTATAATTTTAACAATATTTGACATTCTATTTTTAGCAAATACTTTTTTTTACCCGGTTTCACAATCATTTAAATCCGCAGCCTTCACATTTGATTTAATTGTGTGTGCAATATTATGGATTGAATTCATATACAGTTATTTTAAAGCAGATGATAAAAAACAATATTTAAAAAATAATTTTATAAGTATTTTTGGAATGCTGCCATTTGATTTCATATTCATTTTAAGATTATTAAGATTAATTAAACTCATTCAATTAATTAAAATATTAGTTTTAATAAGAGATACGGAAAAATCTGTGACAAAATTCCTGCACAAAACATATTTGGATAAAATCATCGCGATTGGAATAATTTTCTCTTTTGTAATTGCTATTTCAGTTTGGGTTATTGATTCCAATATTCATAATTTTTCAACAGCATTTTGGTATACAATTGTTTCCATGACCAGTACTGGATATGGGGATGTTGTTCCAACCTCAGTTTCAGGTAGATTAATCGGTATTATATCTATGATTGGAGGTATTTTCATTTTTTCTTTAATAACCGGTATAATATCTGCAGCATTCGTATCTAAATTAAACAAAGATAATCATGAAGATTTAGATGCGAAAATTGATTTTTTAACCGCTGAAATAGATAAATTAAACCAAAAAATTGATGAACTGGATAATAATCAAAAATAATCAGTAATATATTTTTCAGAGAATAGAAACTTTAAATATTAACAAGTATATAAAATTAATAGGAATTGGCATTAAAGTTATCTTAATGTCAAAAAAATAATAGTTTATGATTTTTAAGGATGTGAATTAAAATATGATTATTAAAGCACCTTCAAGAATACATATGTCCCTTATAGATTTAAATGGGTCATATAGAAGAGTAGATGGTGGGATTGGTTTAGCATTAGCTGATCCGCAATTTATACTGGAAGCTGAACAAATAGATAATGGAATTGAATTGGAATTTCTTGACACTGTAGATGACACAGAAGCAATAGAAGAATGCAGGGAGAAAATTCCAGATGCAGCTCAAAAAACAATAGATCATTTTAACATAGACTCAGGGTTTAAATTCACTGTTCATCAAACTTATCCTCCGCACTCAGGATTTGGAAGTGGAACACAAATAGCAATATCCACAGCACACCTGATAACTGAAATAATGGGTATTGAAATAGAAAGTCATATATTAAGTTCAATTGTTGGAAGAGGAGGAACCTCTGGAATTGGAACCTATACTCATGATTTAGGAGGATTCATTGTAGATGGGGGTCATAGTAAAGAAGAAAAACCATTATTCTTACCTTCAGGTGCTTCAAAAGCAAAACCGGCAACATTAATTGCAAGATATGATTTTCCGGAAGAATGGAAAATACTAATAGCAATACCTGAAATAGAAAAACACATGGAAGGGGATGATGAAGTGGATGTATTCCAAACATACTGTCCAATTCCAAAAGAAGAAGTGGAACAGGTATCACATTTAATATTAATGAATCTCGTTCCGTTCATGATTGAAAAGGATATTAAAAACTTTGGTTGGGCTGTAAGTGAACTTCAAAAAGTTGGTTTTAACAAACTTGAACATTCACTTGATGCAAGTTATCTGCCAACAATGAAAGCTATTGAAGAATTAGGAGCATATGGTGTTGGTATATCATCATTCGGCCCTGTTTTATATACTGTATTTGATGAATCTAATGAATTTATTGTTGAAAAAACCAAGGAATTAATTGGTGATAAAGGAACAGTCTTTGTTACTAAAGCTCAAAATCATGGTTTTACATTTGAAAAATAGATGGGAAAATTTTATTTTTTCCCCATATAAACTTTTTTTTTAGACTCCAGATATTTTTTTAAGCACAGGTATTTTAGATAATCCTAATATTAAAAGCCAGGAGATTATTGTTGTTAGAATAAGTATTATTGTTATATATAATCCCATATTCATGTCATTTTTATAGGTATTTGAGATTTTTACCAGTGATCTCATGATTATTACATGTGATAGGTAGATTCCATAACTGCAGATACTTATGGAATAGATTATTTTTCCGGTTAAGTGTTTTTTTATTTTATTAAAATCATTTGTAATATTAGAGTATGTTTTAAATGATAAGAATACTGATGTTACACAGCATATATTTATTATTGAGAATTGTGAAATGCTGAATTGTTTATTTAAACTTATTGATGTGGTTGAATTAATATATATTTCTAATAAGAATAATCCAATTGATATTATGATGAATATTACTGGTAATATTTTTGATTTGGTGTTTAAATCGATTTTTGATAAGTAATATCCTAAAATTGCATATATTATATATAGAATGTATTGTAGTGGTTTGGTTATTGATAAACCACAGTTTAATGGTATTATGATGATTAAACTTAATATTAATGTTATTGGGAGTATTTTTTCATTTTTCTCGTGTATTTTGTTTATTATTAAAATTATGAGGTATACGGTTAATATCATTGGAACAAACCAGAAAAACACTCCTGCACCATCAGGGTTAAGGGATAATGTTTTAATGATGAGTTTATGTAATTTTCCAAGACCTAAAAAGTAATGTCCAAGTATTATGAATGCAAATACCCAGAATAAGTAAGGGATGATTACTTTATTGATTCTTTTTTTTATAAATGTTAATGCGGATTCTTTTTTAGTTATTAGTAGTGCTCCGCTTATCATTACAAATAATGGTACTCCAATGTCTCTTAAGGAGTTCATTATCATTGAATAATACCATAGGTTGGTGTTGAAGATTCTGGTGTCAATAACTAATGGTGCGAAAACATGGCAGGATATAACGCAAAAGATTGCGAATGCTCTTAACATATCATAATAATAAATCCTGCTTTTGTTTTCTAATAAATTCATATTATTAACCTTTTTTTTTATAATTCATATACTTCTTTTGATGGAACAATTACTATATTGTTTTTTTCAAGTACTCTTATTAATTTATCAATATTGTCTGCATGTAAAAGTAAAATTGCTTTTTCCACTTTTTCATGGGAGAATGCATATAAGTATTCAAGGTCTATATCGTTTTCTTTTATGATTTTTAAAACACTTGTAAGTCCTCCTGGTGTATCATCCATTTCAACACCTATGATGTCAGTTATTTTAACTAGGAAGTTGTTTTCTTCAAGTGCTTCTTTTCCTTTTATGGGATTATCAACTACTAATCTTAGAATCCCGAATTCTGATGTGTCTGCCATGCACATGGCTCTTATGTTGACTTTTGCTTCGGATAATATTTCTAATGGTTTGGATAAACTGCCCATTTTGTTTTGTAAAAATATTGATAATTGTTTTATTTTCATGTATAATCATCTCTAATGTAGGTTTCTTTCATCTATTACTCTTTTTGCTTTTCCTTCAAATCTTGGTAGTGTTTTTGGTTCAACAAGGGTTACTTTAACTCTGATTCCTGTTTCGTTTTCTATGGATTTTCCTATTTTTTGCTGAACATTCATCATTTCTTTCACTCCGTCGAAGAATATGTCTTGGGATGCTTCTACTTTCACTTCTATTTCATCTAATGTTTCTGGTCTTGTTACTATAATCATATAATGAGGTTCTGCATCTCCAACTTTAAGCAGTGCTTTTTCAATTTGGGATGGGAATATTGCCACTCCTTTTACTTTAATCATATCATCTGATCTGCCGGTTATTCTACTTATTCTTCCATGTGTTCTTCCGCAGTCACATTTTTCATATGTGATTTTTGTCAGGTCTTTTGTTCTGAATCTGATTACTGGCATTCCTTCTCTTTCAAGGTTTGTTAGCACTAGTTCTCCGGGGGTGTTTTCTCCTAATGTTTCGCATGTGTTTGGGTTTATTATTTCTGGGTAGTATATGTCTTCTGCAATGTGCAGTCCTTTTTGTGCTTCACATTCAACTCCCACTCCAGGTCCCATGAGTTCTGTTAAACCGTAGATATTATATGCTTTGGCGCCGAATATTTCTTCTACTCTTTGTCTTATTTCTTCTGTCCATCCTTCAGCTCCAAATCCTATGGCTTTTATTCCAAGGTCTTTTGGGTTGATTCCATCTTCAAGTGCTACTTCTCCAAGGTGAATTCCATATGATGGTGTGAAGATTAATCCTGTTGTTCCGAAGTCTTTCATTATTTCTATTTGTCTTCTGGTTTGTCCGGTTGATATTGGTATGATTGCTGCTCCGACTTTATGTGATCCGTAGTGAACTCCAAATCCTCCGGTGAACATTCCATATCCATGGGTGTTTTGAAGAATATCATCTTCTCCTATTCCCATCATGGTTAATCCACGTGCTATTGTTTCTGCCCATGTGTCAAGATCTTTTTCTGTGTATCCGGATACTACTGGTTTTCCTGTGGTTCCTGATGATGAGTGAAGTTCTTTAATTTCTTTTATATCAACTGCGAATAATCCGAAAGGATAACTTTCCCTTAGGTCATCTTTTGTGATGAATGGTAATTTTTCTATGTCTTTTAAAGTTTCAATATCTTCCGGATAAACTTCTGCGGCACTGTATTTTTTATGGTAATATGGTATTTTATCAAATGCTCTTTTTACCGTTGATTGAAGTTTTTTTAATTGTAATTCTTCAAGATCTTGTCTTGACATTGTTTCGATTTCTTCATTCCAAAACATTTTTTACCTCATTTTATGATAATTTTTTCATAATATGTATTAATATATATTTTGTATTAATTTTAAATCTTTTCTAAGTTTAGAAGTATTATATTTTTTTTTGATAATTTTTAAATAATGGGTCATCTTATATATTAATATTAGTTGTACTTGGAGGATTTTAATTTATGGCGAATAAATATGTTGCGGCAATCATATCATTTCTCATTCCGGGGTTGGGTCAGATTTATGCAAGAGATTTTAAGAGGGGTATTTTCTTTTTCATCGTTGCTTATGTTGCTTTAGGGGTTATTGGATTTTATTTTGTGGATTCTGTTCTAACTACATTTTATTATATTATTGATATTTTAATTGGTATTTATGTCGCTTATGATGCTTATTTGATTGCGAAATAATTTTTAATTGAATGTAAGTTTGGTAAAACTAAAATTAGAATTGGATGCTCAAATTCAGCAGAAGATTTAAATAAATTAATGAAACCATATAATGTTGAAGTATATTATTTCCCAAAAACAAATTAAAATTAATGAGGTTAAGATTTAAATGGTGTATAGAGAAAATAATGGTTATGGTGATGTTAATCATGTATTATATCAAATATTAAAGCATGCTGATGAAGATACAAGAAATAAGATGGAAAACAGATTAAAATCAAATAATGAAAAAAAATACTTGGAATATAAAGAGTTTGAAAAAAGATGGGATAATGTAAAAACAATTAAATTATCTTTTTAAATTAAAAAACATTAGGATAAAAAAAAGAGAATTGGAGTGAATAAATCTAATAAGTGGAAAAGTTAAGAGTTTTTAGTGTTTTTAGTGGTGTAGGTGTAGTTTAGACTAGAAAAGATGGTGTTAATGTTATTCTGATTTGTTGTTTAAGATAAGTTTTATATATGTTTATTGATTAATATTAAAATGTAATTAATTTATTTATGTTAATTATTTATTTTTTATATATATAAATGGAGAATTTTTACTATGGATATGATGAGTGTTTTATGGCAAGTTGGAATCTTTGCTTCAGTCATAGTATTTGGAATTAAAATAGGACTGGCTTCAGGATTAGCTAATTTGTCTAAAAAATTATTTGCAATAATTTGTATTGCTTATGGTGGGGGTGTGGTGTTAATATCTGCTATTGCATCACTTTATTCCGAACAATTAATTCAGGCAATTTACAGTTATAATACAATATTTTATATTCTCATGGCTTCAATAATGATTATTGCAGGTTTATTCACTATAAGAGAATGGAAAATACATGATAAGAATACATCAACTGCAACATCTCTAGCTATTATTGCTCCTTGTCCATGCTGTTTTGGTTCAATTATTGCAAGTGTTTTAATTGTTGCTCCAACAATTGGTGTTAGTTCACTTGATCTTAGTTGGTATGCTGCAGCTGCACTTGTTGCTGTTATGTTAGTAACTTATTTCACATCAAATACTATTGTTAGAATTATTAACAGGCCTTATCCTATTGTTTTAGGTAATTTCATGCTTTTGCTTGGTGCATATTTCTTACTTTCAGCAATTGTCATACCGAATATTGCAGGTGTGATGTCAAAAACTAATGCTCCAATAACTATGAGTTCTCCTCAGGATATACTTATGATTATTGTGGCTTTTGCTGTATTATTGTTTGGTGGTATGATTTTAACTAAAAGAGGTAGAAATATCTTAGAATAATTGTATTTATTGTAGGTGAAGAATTTATGGCTTTAAATATACCTGGTGGAGAATTTTTAACAGGTTCTCTTGATGTAATATCTCAAAGTTTAACAATTCCTGTTTTAATTATATTGCTTGTAATTGTTATTATAACAATTATTAGTTTAGGAGGAGCTATTGCTGAGTATACTTCAAGACGTAAGGTTCCTGTTGGAATTATTAGAGATTTAATTTATGATATTAATAGAGCAGGTTCTGTTGAAGAGTTGAAAAATGTAATTTCAAGTGCTAAAATTCCTAAAGCTCAAAAAAAGGTTTTAAATGAAATTGCTTCTTCAAGTGAATTAGGTGATTCTTCAAGAGAGGCTTTGGCTCGTAAGTTATTTGAATTTGAAGAAGAAAAAACAATGAAATCCTTGCAGAAAACAGATATTATTACACGTATTGGTCCGACTCTTGGATTGATGGGTACTTTAATCCCTATGGGTCCGGGTCTTGCAGCGTTAGGTGCTGGGGATATTAATACTCTTGCATCTTCTCTTACTGTTGCTTTTAACACTACTATTGTTGGTATTGGTTCCGGTGCGTTATGTTATTTTATTGGTAAGGTCAGATCAGGTTGGTATGATAGGTATTTATCTGATTTGGATGCTTTAATTGATGCTGTTTTGGATAAAATGAATAATTAGTGATTTTTATGGTTAGAAAACAAGGTAGGCGTAGATCCAGACGTGTTGAAGAAGATCCTATGGCAGGTACTTCTAATCTTGTTGATGCTATGCTTGTTATTGCTGTTGGTTTTCTTGTTTTTGTTATTATAAGCTGGAATATGCAGGCGATGATTGACCCGTCTGAAAATATTCAGGAGAAAATGCAGCAGAAAACAACACAGGTTGATCAGGGTCAGCAGTTAAATGATACTCCTGACACTTCTAATTCCTCAGGTCAGGGTTATACTGAAATGGGTAAGGTTTATAAGGATCCTGCTACGGGTAAGCTGATAATGGTGGAAGGTTAAATTATTTAATTTGCCTTCCACTTTTTTTTTACAATAAACTATATACACTAAAACCATCATTATAATAATAATAGTAACTAATTAAATTAACAGAAAATAATTTTCAAAGGTGTTTAATAAAATGGAATTCTGTCCAAATTGCGGAAGCATGCTAATACCAGATAAAGGTAAAATCAAATGTAGATGCGGCTATGAAAAAACATTAACAAACGATGATATAGAAGAACAATACCACATGGAAGGAGAAACAAAACCACAACAAAAAGTCATAATAACCGACAACAACAACGTAGCACTACCAACCACAACAATAACATGCTACAAATGCGGAGGAACCAAAGGATACTGGTGGACAGTACAAACCCGATCAGCAGATGAAGCACCAACCAACTTCATAAGATGCGCCAAATGCGGAAACACATGGAGAAGTTCTAACTAGAACATAGGATTCCCCCCTAAAAATAAACTAAAAACTTGAAAAAAAATAAATTGGAGAGACTGAATATGAAAAAATGTCCTAAATGCGGTTCAGTATTATCTGATTTTGAACCATACTGTGATTATTGCGGCTTTGATCCGGATTTTGACATGGGTAATTGGAAAAAAGATACTACTTCTATGAAAATGCCTTACCCTCATGGAAAACATATTAAATCATCTAAAGATTCAGAAGATAACTCAGAAGGTATAATTGGTGGCATCATATTCTTCGGCGTTTTAATATTTGGTGTTTGGGGTTACTTGGAAATGTATCATTGGGATATTGGATTTCTTATCGCATCTAATTTCGGATCAATATTGTTAATAATAATTTTTATCACAATATTTTGTGCAGCATGTATATATTTCAATGATATTTAAATACAGTATTAAAAAATCACTTTCATCACCAAAAAAAGAATAATTATATAAATTAATTATACTATAAAACACATAGTTACTCTAACGCCCAACTACCTAATACAAGATAATATTTAAAAATCTTAATTAATAAATTTTTTTTAGTTCGTATAGATACGAACCAAACAAAAATAGTACAAAAAAAGAACAAGAAGGCACAAAAAAGAACAATGCAAATAAAATAAAAATTCAAAAAATCATGAAATACAAACAACCATCACAAAAACAAGAATAAAAATCATGAATATGTGGAGGTAATTAACCTCCACTCATTGAACCTTTTTCCTTTTTGTGCCAATTAATAGTATGTACTGTAATATTATATATAATTGAAATTAAGAACCAAATTACATAAATCAATACTTTTTAAGAATTAATTTCTCCCACTCACATCAATCTCAACTTTATCTGAAAGTTGGTGAGTAGTATTTCGATCATAAAATTCCACATCAAAATCTTCAGGTACTTTTTCAATAATTTCTTTTAAAACACTAATTTCTAAAATCGCCATAAATAAAAATTACTCCAAACAGCTATTTAAATTAATCTTCAGAACCTATTCCAAAACTCTTCCAAATCTATTCCAAATCTATTCAAAATGATAACCTCCAGGAGTTAATGTCTGAGTAACCGGAAAAAAACACATAAAAAAATGTTTAAATATATTTCATTACTTAAATAAACTAAAAAAAATAGGATGTATTAAAGTTACATCCTTTTAAATACCAATGACATTGATTCTTCCTTCTCTTTTAAATCCATGATCAAAAGAAAGGAGGTCATCAATACCTAATTCTAACATGAGTACAATTATTGCTGAATCTGTGAAACTTAGGTTTCCTTCATATTTCGCAAAAATTTGAATAATCTTCTCATTATAATTAGCAACTTCATAGTCATTAACAATTTTAAAATTATCCACCATATAATGATAAACAGTAACTGCTTGTGTATAGTTACCTCTACTGTTTACTACAGTTACTACTTCGTTAATGACTTTATCACTAATATAACATTCTTCAGACAATAATTCACTAAGCTCTAAAGCTTTTTCTTTATTTGAGTCATTATCTAATGCTATTGCGATTAAATAAGAACTGTCTATAAATATTTTTCTCATTTTATTTATAAACCTCTTTCTTTAATTGTACACTATCTGTGACCTCATCTGTTTTAACAATACCAATAATATCAGTAAGTTCAACTTTCTTTCTGAAGTTAACTTCAGGTTCACCTTTTTCATTTATGCCCCATTCTACAATGGTTTTTTCATCAATATTAAAAGCTTCCCTCATCTCTTTTGGAATGGATGTTTGGAAGTTTTTATATATTTTTGTTGTTGCTACATTCATCATCTATCATCTCTGTCATTCTCTTGTTTCATTCTTCATTAATCTGAAAAATATTTTTTTTCAAAAACACACTTCATTATCGTCATCATTAAAACTTTTGAAGCACAGACAAGTGCTAGATAATATTATGTTTTCTGTTATATATAAAATTAGCTGTTAAAAATTAAATTTATGATAAATATTAAAAAACAGAATTTAAAAAACAAATGATTATTTCACTAATACATATGGTACAAATAGCAAAAATGTTGCCACCAGTTAGGACGACAAATAGTAATTTGTATTCCTCCTGATAATATAATTTTCTCTCACTATTGCAATTGATTCTAATTGAAATCATAATCCTTTTCTCTTTTTTATTTTTTAATATGATCTTAACTTCCAAATTAAATTATATATGATATTAAAATAAAAACATATACAATATATGAAATCTCTTGAAAAAACCCTGAAAAACATAACAGAAAACCCAAAAAACATATTCCAATTAACAATTCAAGGAATACTGGTGGGGATTTTTGCAGGAATAATGGTTTGTCTATACAGATTCTTACTTTTGGGCTCAGAAAACATATTAAGAGATTATTTAACTATAATACATGGGAATATATTATATATTATCTTATTTTTCACAATATTAATTATATTGGCTATTTTGATTGATTATTTGATTAAATGGGAAAAAGATTCTGCTGGAAGTGGAATTCCTCAAATTTATGCTGAAGTAAAAGGACACCTGGAAGCAAACTGGATTAAAGTATTAATATCAAAAATAATATCTGGAATCCTAACTGCTCTTGGAGGTCTTTCACTTGGTCCTGAAGGTCCATCAGTTCAGATAGGTGGAATGGCAGGGAAAGGAATAGCTAAATTATTCAAAGGATCAAAAACCGATGAGCTGAGATTAATACTTGTAGGATCAGCAGTGGGAATAACCGCAGCATTCAACGCACCATTAGCAGGAGTAATTTTTGTTTTTGAAGAAATCAACCATGGATTTGATAAAACATTAATTTTCATCGCATTAGTATCAGCTATTGTAGCAGATTTCATATCAAAATTAATATTCGGCCAGGCAACAATACTTTCATTTCCTGTTCTGGACATACCTTTACCGTCTTATTGGATTTTAATAATATTAGGTGTTATTATTGGATTTTCAGGTTATATTTATAATGTGGGTATGATTAAATCATCACAGGTAATGGCTGATTTAAAAATCCCTTCATGGTTTAAATTCACAATAGTATTTATAATATCTGGTGTTATAGCACTTACAATACCTGAAATCAGTGACGGTGGACATTTCATGCTTGACATGTTAAAATTCACAATACCTTCATTGGGATTTCTGATATTATTATTGGTTTTAAAATACTTATTTTCCATGTTTTCATTTTCATCTGGAGCTCCTGGAGGTATATTCTTACCAATTCTTGTTTTAGGAGCATTTATTGGAGCAATATTCGGTTCAATTGTAGTTCCGACATTCGGATGGGAATATAATTTAATTTACAGATTCATAATCATATCAATGGCAGGATTTTTCGCAGCAACCGTAAGATCACCAATAACTGGTGTTGTTCTGCTTGCAGAAATGTCCGGTTCAACAGAATCATTGGTTGCAATGATAATAGTTTCCCTGATAGCATATATGATACCTACTCTTTTGGGAAATAATCCTATTTATGAATCATTATATGATAGATTATTATTAAATAAAAACAAAGAGTATGTGAAAAAACCTTCAAAACATGTGTTATCAGAATATATTGTTCCTCTTGACTGTGATTATATTAATTTTAAAATAAAAGACATTCCATTTCCTAAAAATGCTATTGTTGTATCAGTAATAAGAAATGGTAAATATATTATTCCAACTGAGGATTTCAACATCCAATATTCTGATCAGGTGAATATTTTAACAGATACTAATGATTATCCTTATGTTAGGGATGAAATTGAAGAATTATTCGGAGGATAATAATGAGTTTGATTTTTAAAAGATCCAGTGTTCGCAGATTCACAAGTGAAGTAGTTAGTGATGAGAAAATAGAAATGCTTGTTAGAGCAGGTATGCAGGCACCTTCATCCTGTAATTCCCAACCTTGGGAGTTTATCATCATATTCAAACCGGAGGATAAATTGGTGATTTCTAAAATGCATAAATTTGCAAAACCCGCAGCCACCGCATCACATTTAATTGTTACTGTGGGTAATTTAAATGAATCTAAAGTTATCCCTATGATTGAACAGGATTTGGGTGCGTGTAATGAGAATATTCTGCTTCAGGCAACACATGAAGGTTTAGGTGCTGTCTGGTTGGGTTTTCATCCGATTGAGGATAGGACTTTGAAATTAAAAGAATATCTTGAAATCCCAGATTATTGCATTCCATTTTCTGTGATTTGTGTAGGTTATCCTAAAAATAAATCATCTGTGAATCTTAGATTTGATGAATCTAAAATACATTTTAATAAATATTAAAACTTTTATATATTAGTTTTTTAACAAATATATTATAGTATTATTTTATATTAATGGAAGAGCAATATGATTAGTAAACAATTAAGGGAATTTGAACTTTTAAACACTACTACTCAAAGTATTTATTCATTAGATGGATTTGATGTTCTAATTATTCTGAAAGACGGGTCCAATATTACTAGTTGGGAGTATGTTGAGAATAAAGAAGATGTTATCTATATTAGTGAAGATTTATTTGGTAAAACCAATTTAGCTGGAAGATATGAGGATTTAGTTAATCTTAAAGCTATTATTGCTTTTGGTTTTGGCGAAGTAAAAAGTATGGAAGGAATGTTTAGAGGATGTGAGTCATTAGTAGATATTTCTTCTCTAAAATCATGGGTTGTTTCCAGTGTTGAGAATATGAGTGGAATGTTTGAAGGATGCAAATCCCTTGAAGATATCTCAGCATTAAGTGATTGGAATGTTAGTAATGTTGAAAATATTGCTTCCATGTTTTTTGAATGTAGTAATCTGGAGGATATCTCAGCATTATCACGATGGGATACTTCTAAACTCAGAGATATACATTATATTTTCTCATATTGTTCATCACTGAAAGATATTTCTCCTCTTTCAAAATGGGATGTTAGTAATGTGGAGGATATGGGTTGTATTTTTGATTTCTGCACTTCACTTGAAAACATTTCAGCATTAGCAAAATGGGATTTTACAAATGTATTTAATATAACTGCAATGTTTAGAGGTTGTGTGTCTTTAAAAAATATTTCAGCATTATCCAAATGGGATTTAAGTAAAATGACTAATAATTTTTCTTTACTGTCCCTGTTTAATAATTGTATTTCTCTTAAAGATATTTCTCCTTTGAAAAAATGGGATGTTTCTAATATTTGCAGGTTTAACGGTTTGTTTGAAGGATGTATTTCTCTTGAAAACCTTTCACCTTTGAAAAATTGGGATGTTAGTAATGTAATTTCAATGGAAAATCTTTTCAACGGCTGTGAATCTATAAAAGATATTTCACCATTATCCAAATGGGATGTTTCCAGAGTGGAGAATATTTCACAGATTTTCATGGGTTGTGAGGAATTAGTTAATATTAATGCACTTAAATCATGGGAATTTAATAATTTAACTTCTATGGATAATTTATTTAACCGTTGCATATCATTGGAGGATATCTCTGCAATTGTTTCATGGGATATTTCCAATATTGAAAGTATAGTGGGTTTATTTGAAGGATGTGAGTCTTTAGCTGATATTAGTCCTCTTAGTAAATGGGATGTTTCAGGGATAAAATCTATGGAAGGTCTTTTTTGTGGTTGTAAATCATTAAGTGATTTGTCTTTTTTACAGAAATGGAATATGGGTAAGGTTGAAAATATTTCTGAAATGTTTAAGGATTGTACTTCTATTTATGATGCTTCTGATCTTGATTTTTGGATTTTCAATAATATTCATCATGTTTATAATATTTTTGAAAACTGTACTGGTATTGTTAATTATCCTGTTTGGTGTCAGCATGGTAAGTTCAATGGAACCAGTATTTATTTAAAGGAATTCAGTGATTTGAACACTACTACTGAGGATATTTTTGATTTAGGTGATTTGGATGTTCTTATTATTTTAAAGGATGGGACTAATTTAACCAGTTGGAATAGTGTTGGTAATAAACAGGATATTATTTATGTTAATGAAGATTTATCTGGTGTTAATGATTTAAGTGAGAAATATTCTGGTTTAACTTCTCTTAAAGCTGTTTTTGCTTTTGGTGTTGATAATGTTGAGAAGGCTATTGGGATGTTTTCTAATTGTTATTCATTGGAGGATATTTCTTTTTTAAGATTATGGGATGTGTCTAATTTAAAGGAAATGACTTGTATGTTCCATAAATGTAATCAGTTGAATAATATTTTCCCTTTATCCAGGTGGGATGTGAGTAATGTTGTTGATATGAACGGGTTGTTTTTAGGATGTTTATCTCTTAAAAATCTCGCTGCTTTGTCCGGGTGGAATGTTGGTAATGTTAAGTCTATGAGAGCTATGTTCTGGAATTGTCTGTATCTGGTTGATATTTCTCATGTTAAGGAGTGGGATGTTAGTAGTGTTGAGAATATGAATGCTATGTTTTTTGGTTGTATGCTGATTACTGATTTGTCTTCTCTTAGTTATTGGGATGTTAGTAGTGTTGAAGTCATGTCTGGTATGTTTAAACATTGTAAGTCTTTAGAGAATGTTTATCCTTTGAGTTATTGGAAGGTTAGTAGTTTAGTTAATATTGCTCAGATGTTTGCTGATTGTGATTGTTTGGAGGATGTTTCTATTCTTGATTCTTGGGATGTTTCCACTGTTACTAATATGGATGGTTTGTTTTTGGATTGTGTGGCTTTAAAATTTGTTCCTAAATGGTATAAGATTGATTAGTTTTGTTTTTCTTTTTTTATTTGTTTTTTATCTGTTTTTTGATGAGATTCATTTAGGCAAGTATAAATAATAATAGTTATAAATTCTAACTTATAACTTAAAGTTTTAAGTTAAATTTTAATAGAGGTTAAAACTATGGTAAGTGTAAACGTAGAAGCTAAAAAAACCGTAGATGTTATGATTGAAAAAGCAGATGAATTAAACATCGCTGTCACAACTTTAGATAATGGGGCTACTGTTATCGACTGTGGTGTAAATGTCGATGGAAGTTTTAAAGCAGGAGAACTATATACTAAAGTTTGTCTTGGGGGACTTGCAGATGTTGGAATATCAATTCCAGGAGATTTATCTGAAAAATTCGCACTTCCTTCAGTAAAAATAAAAACCGACTCACCATCCATCTCAACACTAGGTTCACAAAAAGCAGGCTGGTCTGTTTCAGTAGGAGACTTCTTCGCATTAGGTTCAGGACCTGCAAGAGCAATAGCTCTAAAACCAGCTGAAACATATGAAGAAATCGGATACGAAGACAAAGACGCAGACCTAGCAATTCTAACATTAGAAGCAGATGTCCTACCAGGTGACGATGTAGCAAAATACATTGCAGACGAATGTAATGTTGATGTTAAAAACGTATACTTGCTTGTAGCACCAACATCCTCTCTTGTCGGATCCATACAAATCTCCGGAAGAGTAGTTGAAAACGGAACATACAAAATGCTAGAAGCAATAAAATTCGATGTAACCAAAGTAAAACACGCTGCAGGAATTGCACCAATAGCACCAATTGATCCTGACGGATTAAAAGCAATGGGAAAAACAAACGATGCAGTACTATTCGGTGGAAGAACCTACTACTATGTTGAATCAGAAGAAAGTGACGATATTGCTGAGGTAGCAGCTAAATTACCATCCAGTGCAGCTGATGGATATGGAAAACCATTCTTCGATGTATTTAAAGAAGCAGAATTTGACTTCTACAAAATAGATAAAGGAATGTTCGCTCCAGCAGAAGTTGTAATTAACGATTTAACCACTGGTAAAATTTACAAAGAAGGATTTGTAAACGCAGATTTACTTAAAAAATCCTTCGGTGTTGATGAATAATTAACCATTCATCAACTCTTACTTTTTTTTTTAAATATCTATAATACTGGAAAAAAACTTAAAATCACCATATATTTCTAACAATTGTAAATCATAAGATTAATTTTTCAATAAATATCAATTTTTTTCAAACAATAATTACCTGCTATTTTAAAAATTAATATCAATTGTTTAACAATAATGTAATTCGTTTTTTGAAAAGTTTAATATATTACTTTTGATAAATATATGTAATAACTCATATTGAGTGAAAATTTTTTAAATGGTAAAAAAGGTGATTTAAATGGAAATAACCGAAATTATAAAAGAAGCATTTGTATTTCCTTCAAGAGATTTAGGAAAATTAGCAATTTATATTGCTTTGACAATTGTAATTGTACTTTTAGCTGGTGGAGGATTACTTGCTGTAGTGGCAGGTATAGCAGGAACCTCAATTGTATCATCAATATTAGGATCAGCACTTTTCATTGTCTCATTACTTCTTGGTTTTATAATTAGCGGATATCAAATCAGCATTATAAAATCTGGAATTGATTCAGAAGAATCAGCTCCTAGTTTTGATTGGGGGGCAAACTTAATAACTGGAATTAAAAATCTTATAGTATCAATTGTATACTTTATAATTCCAGCAATTATTGTAGTGATAATGGCTTTTATAACAAATGTTCCTGGAAATGTAATGGCATTAGTGCAATCCACAGCACTATCTTCAGTAAATGCAACAACTATGGCTAATTCAACAACTCCTGTTATGGGTGCTATTTCAACCACATTAATAAATAATTTAATTTCATCCTTAGCTATCACTGGTGTTGTTGCAGTAATTTTATTCATAATCTTTGCATTTATTCAAAGTATGGGTCAAGCAAGACTTGCAAATACAGACAGCTTAGGTACTGCTGTAAACATACCAGATGCATTTAAAGATATTGGAAGAATCGGTTGGGGTAAAGTATTAGCAACAATAATTATAGTTATTATTGTAATGTTTGTTGTAAACTTTATTATATCTGCTATTGCTCAACATGTTCCAGTAATTGGTTTCCTTTCAATTATAATAACTCCATATCTTGCATTCTTCTCATCAAGAGCTATTGGATTATTATATTCTGATATAGCTTAAATAATTTTAAGCTATATTTTTTCTTTTTTTTTGAGTCTGTAA